>JBGQGO010000493.1:0-4687 GCA_041497455.1 Blastocatellia bacterium
AACCAGCAGCGCGAGCACGACCCCGGTAACAACCAGCCGTGATCCGGTTAATCTACCCAGTACTTTCATAGCCGCGACCTCCTTCCAACTGGTACGCGGCCGCACTTCAGTTGCGACCCATTGCCAGATATTTGAACCCCGCGGAACGCATCGTCTCCGGCTCGTAGAGGTTCCTAAGATCAATGATGTTTGGCTCGCGCATCAGTTGCTTCAAGAGATCCATATCGAGGCGCCGAAACTGGTTCCATTCGGTGACTACGACCAGCGCATCGCTGCCGCGAGCCGCTTCGTACTCATCCTCGCAGTATTCGACATCGGTCAACATACGACGCGCGGACTCCATGGCAGCCGGATCGTAAGCTCGTACCCTTGTTCCCGCCTTCAGCAAGTCGCCGATTATTTTGATCGACGGCGCTTCTCTTATGTCGTCGGTTTCCGGCTTGAAGGCCAATCCCAGTATCGCGATTGTCTTGCCGTCAAGCTGCGGCAACAGACGCCTGATGCGATCGATGATCGAGTTCTTCTGAGATTCGTTCACGCGCAGCGCCGCTTCGACGATTCTCACATCGTAGTTCACAGTGCGGCCCAATGCCACCAGCGCCTGTGCGTCCTTCGGGAAGCAGCTTCCGCCGAAACCAGGACCGGGATGGAGGAACTTCGAGCCGATTCGAACATCCATTCCCATCCCCTTCGCCACATCGTGAACATCGGCTCCCAGCAATTCGCACAACCGCGAGATCTCGTTAATGAATGAAACCTTGGTCGCGAGGAACGCGTTGGAAGCGTACTTGATCATTTCCGCGGACTCGGGCGTTGTAATAACGAACGGAGTTTCAATCAAGTATAACGGCCGGTAGATGTCTTTCAGTATCGCCACCGCTTCGTCGTCCGTGGACCCGATAACTACTCTGTCCGGGCGCATGAAGTCATTGATCGCCGCGCCTTCCCTCAAGAACTCAGGATTCGCTGCTACCGAAAACCGGCTCGGCGTCGCTTTGTTCTCCTCGATGATCTTCTTGATGCGAGAAGCCGCGCCGACGGGAACCGTGCTTTTTGTCACGATCACCTTGTAGCCGTTCAGAGACCTGGCTATCTCGTATGCCACCTCATCGATCTGACTCATATCGGCCGATCCGTCGCCGCTTGGCGGAGTGCCGACCGCCAGGAACACGACCAGCGACCGCTCGATCGTTCCCCTGACGTCGGTGCTGAACTCGAGCCTTCCCTCTCGCACGCTCTTCGCGACCAGCGCATCCAACCCGGGCTCGTAGATTGGCATCTTGCCGGCGTTGATGGACGCGATCTTACTTTCGTCCTTGTCCACACAGGTCACCCTCATGCCAAAGTCGGCAAAGCACGCACCTGTCACTAATCCAACGTAACCCGTCCCGATGACTGCTATATGCATTGCGTTTCCAATCCCTTGATGAACGCTACAGCCCGCTTGCGAAGAAAGCGATCGTGGTTCTGAGCCCCTCTTCCAGGCTCACCGTGGGCTCCCATCCTAAAAGTCTTACGGCCCGGCTAATGTCGGGCTGCCTAACCCGCGGATCGTCGACCGGCAAAGGTCTGTGCTCAATAATACTCCGGCTACCGGTCAGCTCGATCACCATACGCGCGAGCTCGACGACGGTGAACTCACCGGGGTTGCCGATGTTGGTTGGCAAGTGAATATCGTCGTCACTGCCTGACTTTCCATCTATTGATTTCGATCGCCCTTCGTCAGAAATCATCAGCAGTCGCAGAATGCCTTCGATCAAATCACTGACGTAGCAGAACGAACGCGTTTGGCTTCCATCTCCATACACCGTGAGCGGCTCGCCCTTCAGCGCTTGAACGACGAAGTTTGAAATCACCCGCCCGTCATTAGGCCGCATCCTCGTGCCGTACGTGTTGAATATTCTGACGATGCGCGTATCGAGTCCGTGATAGCGATGATAAGCCATCGTGATCGCTTCGCCGAAGCGCTTTGCTTCATCATACACGCCGCGCGGTCCAACCGGGTTCACGTGTCCCCAATATTCTTCCGGCTGTGGGTGCACTTGCGGATCTCCATACACCTCCGAGGTTGATGCCAGCAAGAATCGCGCGTGCTTTGCCTTGGCCAGGCCCAACGCTTTGTGCGTTCCGAGACTGCCTACCTTCAATGTCTGAATCGGGAGCTGTAGGTAATCGATGGGACTCGCGGGCGATGCGAAATGCACGACGGCATCCAGTTGCCCGGCCACGTACAAATACTCAGTAACATCCTGTTTCACGAACTTGAAGCGTTCATTCCCAAGGTGATGCTCTATGTTGTCGACTCGCCCTGTTAGCAAGTTGTCAAACACGATCACCTCGTGCGTGTCTCCAATTAGGCGGTCGACAAGATGTGAGCCTAAGAATCCCGCTCCGCCTGTTATCAGCACTCGCATTTTCAATGCACCTTTGTATCAAGCATCAGCTTGCCGATAGAACGACGCGATTGTCTCAACCACGTAGCCCTGCGCGTTTGCGCCAAGCTCCGGGTAAATGGGGATCGCAAGCGCCTCGTCTGCCGCCTGCTCCGATTCGGGAAAGTCTCCGCTTTGATAGCCGAGATCCTTGAAGCAGGCCTGCATATGCAGCGGCACCGGATAATATATCTCAGTCCCAACGCCTCGTTCGGCAAGGCAGGCTCTCAGCTTATCCCGATCGCGCGCGCGAATCACAAACTGATTGTATACGTGAAGCGATGACTCGGATTCCACCGGCAACTGTATCGAGTCGCTCGATACCAATCCCGAATCGCGGAAAAGCTCGCGGTACCGTTGAGCGTTTGCCCGGCGGGCGTGCGCCCACTGATCCAGGTAGCGGAACTTCACGCGCAGAATCGCGGCCTGAAGCGAATCAAGCCTGCTGTTGATCCCCACCCGATCGTGATAGTACTTCTTCTTAGCGCCGTGAGCCCTAAGAACCCTGACTGTCTCAGCCATCTCCAGATCGTTAGTCGTCAGCAGACCGCCGTCCCCTGCCCCTCCCAGATTCTTCGACGGATAAAAACTGAAGCACCCAACTGCGCCCAGGCTCCCTGCCCTTCTCCCTCGGTACTCTGCTCCTATCGCCTGAGCCGCATCTTCGATAACCGCGATCCCAAATTGACTGGCGAGTTCGTTTATTCGGTTCATCTCCGCGCATTGACCGAAGAGATGCACCGGCATGATCGCCTTCGTCCGCTCCGTTATTGCGCTCTCAAGCCGATTCGCATCTATGTTGAAAGTCGCCTCGTCTATATCGACGAAGACGGCCTTCGCACCCAACCGCACGATTGAGCCGACAGTGGCAAAAAAACTGAACGGAGTGGTTATCACCTCGTCCCCGGGTCCTACGCCGCAAGCCATCAAAGCGAGGAGAAGAGCGTCCGAACCCGACGCGCACCCGACGGCCTCAGCGCATTGGCAGTAAGGCGCAAGCTCCCGCTCAAACTCGCGCACTTCAGGCCCGAGAATAAACTGTTGGCTGTTCAGGACCCGCGCGACGGCAGCTCCGATCTCGCCGGCGATCTGCTGATGCTGGACGCTAAGATCCAGTATGGGAATCTTCATCTGTGTCTTTTCTTGCATTGACTCTTAGCACTCCGTAGGCGCCGGCAACGTAACGATAGGGCTATCTGCATGAGTGCTTTATCATAACGTGAAGAAACTCTGCTCGTCAAAGTTAGTGTATTCCGCCATAAATCACGCTTCCCCACCCAGAGGTGAATCAGCTTCGATATTCGCATTGCTCCGTTCATCTTAAGTCGTTAAGATTGGCCGCGATGATAACTCTGATTGGCGCGACCGGATTCACAGGAACGCTGATAGCTCAGGAACTCAAGCGAATCGGATGCTCCGCGCGACTCGCAGCGCGCGACGAGACGAAACTCCAGCGGCTCGCGAGCGACCTGGGCGGTCAATTCGATACCGTGCTTGTCGACGTTACCGACGCTTCCGCCGTGTCACGCGCTTTTGATGGCGCCACCGTAGCGATCAACTGCGCGGGGCCGTTCACCGGCCTGGCCGAGCCCGTGGTTCGAGAAGCCGCGCGCCGTGGGGTTCACTATCTCGACACAACAGGTGAACAGGCTTTCATACGCTACGTGTTTGAAGAGCTTCACGATGAAGCCAGGCGGAACGGCGCCGCGCTCGTGCCTGGCTGTGCATTCGAGTACGCGCTCGGCGATGCCGCGGCCGAGCTTTCAGCCGAGAACTTGCAACCCTGCGATGAAGTTGAAATTGCCTATGCAATCAAAAGCTTTGGGACTAGCCGCGGGACCAGGAAGAGCATCATCAAAGCGATTGGCGCCCGCGGGTTTCAGTACTGCAACTCGGCGCTGGTGCACCTGCCCTCTCCAGCTATCAGGCGAGAGGTGAACTTTCCGAAGATTGGTCGTCGCACTGCGTCATCACTTCCGTTCGGCGAAGCGATCATGGTCCCTCATCACGTCACAACTCAAAACGTAACTACTCTGATGGTCCTGCCCGTTCCGGCGGCGGTTTTGGCAGCGGCTTCTTTCCTAGCCCCTTTGATTCTTCGGTCGCCGCTGGCCGGACCGCTGCTTCGCGGGGCCGATCGCGGAAGCTTCGGCCCATCTATCGAAGAACGTCAAAAGGCCGAATTCGAGATCCTATGCACAGCTCGCCGAGGCGACCAGCTTCGCAGGGTTGCCGTCGTTGGTCGCGACCCCTAC
>JBGQGO010000494.1:0-4675 GCA_041497455.1 Blastocatellia bacterium
CGGATGGAAAGACCCTGGTTTTTACCCGGCAGAGTCTCGCGCGGCCAGTGGAGATCTACAAAGCCAATTCCATTGGCGCAGCGGTTACCCAACTAACAAAGACCAACGATGCTTTTCTAGCTGACTTCAACCTGAAACCCGCTGAAGAAATCTCGTGGGAAGGTGGGGCGGCCTCGCGAGTCTACGGGTTCATCACCAAGCCGGCGAATTTCACGGCCGCCAAGAAATGGCCGCTGATCGTCTTGATTCACGGCGGACCGCAGGGGGCGTGGAATGATTCGTGGAGCTATCGATGGAACCCTCAGCTTTTCGCGGCGGCCGGTTATGTTGTGTTCATGCCAAACCCGCGCGGATCGACCGGCTTTGGTCAGAAGTTCGTCGATGAGATTTCTGGCGACTGGGGCGGCAAGGTCTACACCGACATACTGAACGGCGTCGCGTACGTTGCCGCGATGCCCTACGTCGATCGCGAGCGAATCGGCGCGGCAGGCGGAAGTTACGGCGGGTATATGGTCAACTGGATCGAAGGGCATAACAACGATCCTCGCGTTAAGTTCAGCGCTCTCGTGTCACACGCTGGCGTTTACAACTTGACTAGCATGTATGGCGCGACCGAAGAACTGTGGTTCCCGGAATGGGAATTCAAAGGGATGCCCTGGACCAATCTGGAAATGTACGCGAAGTGGTCGCCGCACATGTTTGTGAAAGAGTTCAAGACACCGCTGCTCGTGATTCACGGCGAGCTTGATTATCGCGTGCCGGTAGGAGAAGGGCTGCAACTGTTTACCGCGCTACAGCGGCAGGGCGTCGAGTCAAAGTTGCTGGTCTACCCGGACGAAGGGCACTGGGTTTTGAAGCCGCAAAACTCGGAACTGTGGTACAACACCGTGCTGGAGTGGTTCGATAACCACCTGAAGCCCAAGTCGCAATCCTGATAGGCGTGCATCGAGACTCGCCGTTGAGCACCGGTCTCTTTGAGAAGCAGTGCACCCGGCTTGCTCGCCGAATTGCCGCGCTGCAAGGCCGATTCTTCTGCGCTTAGATGGAACAAAAAAATTGGAGGTCGCCGCCGTGCCCGGGCAACGACCTCTCCCCAAGTTCAGAACAGAATGGTAGAGATTCTAAGGATGTGCAGCCGTAGACTAAGCAATCTCGATACCGTGAGCAGGCCAGTAGGTCAAATCGTACGTGAGCAAGCTCTTAGTTGAAAGTGGTCGAGCAGGAAGATGCCGTCGCCTTCCAAGATTCTGGAAGTATTTACGAAAAATTGGAAATCGAATTCTCGACGCGCGCGTCCGCGGGAAGATTCCAAAATAAACAGAGACTGCCCCCGACTCCCAATGTTGAAAGACGCCTCATATTTGTCAGACTTACTAAGTCTGCGTAATTTGACTCCGCGGTCTCAGAGTTACGCGAGTTTCCCGATTTCAGATCGAGAGCGCCGAGAGGTGCGGGTGACGCTGCGGGCATTCGCCGTCTTTGCGTGCACGTCGCGCCGCTCCAGCTCCAATGCGTTGCCGATCAGGCTCAGAAGCGACCCGCCGCCATGCGAGACGGGCATCTCAAGCTCACCTTCGAGGTGTTCGATCGTGAGATCATCGAGAAAGACGTTACCTGACTTCAGACAAGCTTGCTCGGGAACGATCAAGAAGTCTCCTTCGATTGAACCTCGGGCGGCCAACACGTCGCCTCCTGCCATTAGCCCTGCCACAGTTACCTCCTGGCCGAAGAAATGATTTCGAATCGCCGCGACCTTGAGCATCGTGCCGCATCTTTCGTTTATCTCATCTGCGTACCGCGCAAGTATCGGGTAGAACAGTTCGCCAGTCGCCACTGTGCCCCGCAGCGCTCCCGGTTTGATCTCGAAATCAGAGACAAGATCGCGGCTGAGAGTTTTCTTCGCTTCAACGACGAAACGGCGCACCATTCCTACACCGTCTTCGATCTGTGGGTAGTCGCCATAGTGTGCGCGTCCCGGCAACGGTACACCAGCGCGCAGATAGAACTCGTCGGCCAGAAACACAAACGTTGTCCCGAGGCGTCGTCTGAATTCGCGCTGCCATGGGCTCACCTCTTTGATCAGCGCGTGAGAGAACGCGTCCGTCACCGCCGTAAGCCTGTCGCGATAGTTGTGCAGCTTGGTGAACACGACTGGAACCACCGCAACTGAATTCAGACCCGGATGAAGCTCCGCCAGATCGTTTATCGTGCGCCTGAGAACCTGGCCGCCGTTGATCGAAGGGCAGAGGACTATCTGAGCATGAAGCTCGATGCCGTTTGCGGAGAGGTATCGCATCTTACCGAGCACGTCGTCAGGGCGCTTGCGGCCAAGGAGATAGCGGCGCACTTCGGGATCGGTCGCGTGAACGGAGACGTATTGGGGTGACAGCCGCTGTTGAACTATGCGATCGAGTTCCGCTTTTGAGATCGAAGACATAGTCGTGTAGTTGCCGTGAAGAAACGACAGCCGGGTGTCTTCGTCTTTGAAGAATAGCGACTCGCGTGAGCCTTGAGGATTCTGGTTGCAGAAGCAGAAGATGCAATCGTTCGCACACTGGCGCGGCGAGAAGTACTCAAAGTCCAGCCCCCAGATTTCGCCCTCGCCGACTTCAACTTCAAGCGCGGCGCCTTCGCCGGACTTCTTGATGATGTCGAGCCGAACGCGGTCTTCGCTTCCCGTGTAGAATTGAAAGTCGAGGAAGTCGTGCAGATCGCGGCCATTGACCTTCATTATGCGGTCACCGGCTTCGATCCCCAGTTCGTCCCCGAGCGCGAACGGGTCAACCGCGGTGACCACCACGCCTTTTTCTTTCTTCGTGTTGATCGGATAGATAGTCTCGAATAACTCCGTGTACATAATTAAGCGCGGGCTTCTCCGCCTTCAACACGCACCTCGGCGCCCGTGGTTACCGGTTTCCCTTCGGGCATAGGCAGCTCGGTCCTCGGCGCTTCGTCAGGAGTCGTGAGCGTCTGAGGCAGCAGCTCATCGATTCGTTCCACAAGAACCACTTCGAGATCGCGCAGCGCCTCTTCGGGAATGTCTTTCAGATCGTGTTCGTTCTTCTTTGGCAGGACAACCCGCTTCATTCCGGAGCGGCGAGCGGCAAGCACTTTGCCTTTAATGCCGCCAACCGGAAGCACGAGACCGCTGAGCGTGATCTCGCCGGTCATCGCAGTATCGCTTCGCACCGGACGCCCGGAGCACAGCGACGCGAGCGCGGAGATGATCGCGACGCCGGCCGAAGGGCCATCCTTCGGAGTCGCGCCGGCGGGCACGTGCACGTGCACACCGCTATTCTCGAATTTCTCAGCGCAGTCGAACCCCAGATCATCCGAGTGCGACCAGAGGTAGCTGAGCGCGGCCTTCGCCGACTCCTGCATCACCTCTCCGAGTTGACCCGTCAGCGTGAGACCTTTCGAACCGGGCAGCAGCGTTGCTTCGATGAACAAGACCTCGCCGCCCATATCGGTCACAGCCATGCCCGTTGCGACTCCGGGCGGCAGCTTTTGCCGGGCCATCTCGTGGAAGAACATCTCGTGACCAAGATAGTCTTCAAGCTCCTCGTGCTTGACGGTGAACACGTCGCCTTTGCCTTGGGCGACCTTTAACGCAACCTTGCGGGCGACGCTGCCGATGTTGCGCTCGAGCTGCCGCACACCAGCCTCGCGAGTGTACCGGCTGATGATCCCCTGAATCGTTTCGTCGGTGAACTGAAGCTGCTCTTCGCCCAATCCGGATTCTTTGATCTGGCGCGGAACCAAGTACCGCTTGGCGATGTGAAGCTTCTCTTCTTCGGTGTATCCCGAAAGCCGGATCACTTCCATGCGGTCACGCAGTGCGGGCGGGACGGGCGAGAGGGTGTTCGCAGTTGCTATGAAGAACACCTTCGAAAGATCGAACGGCAAATCCAGATAATGGTCCCTGAAAGAAAAGTTCTGAGCCGGGTCGAGAACTTCGAGCAACGCCGAAGCCGGATCGCCGCGGAAGTCCATTCCGAGCTTGTCCACTTCATCCAGCATCATCACCGGATTGTTGACGTCGGCGCGCCGAAGCGCCTGAATGATGCGCCCGGGCATCGAACCAATGTACGTTCGCCGGTGCCCGCGCAGCTCGGCTTCGTCGCGCATTCCACCCAGCGACATTCGCTCGAACTTGCGGCCCATCGACCGCGCGATAGATTGCCCCAAGCTCGTCTTGCCAACTCCTGGCGGGCCGACGAAGCACAGTATTGGGGCTTTCGTTTTCGGATTGAGCTTTATCACCGCGAGGTGCTCGAGTATCCGCTGTTTTATGTCTTCCAAATCGTAATGATCTTCGTCGAGCACCGCCTGAGCATTGTTGAGGTCCAGGGCCTCTTCGGTCGATTTCTTCCACGGCAGGTCGAGTATCCAGTCAAGATAAGTTCGAATGACGTGATAGTCTGGAGCTGCGGCCGGCAAGCGCTCGAGCCTCTTCAGTTCGCGATCCGCTTCGGCGCGAACCTCGTCGGGCAGATCGGCTTTCTCGATCCTCTCGCGCAGAAGCAGCGCTTCGGCTTGCTCGGGCTCGGTCTCGCCAAGCTCTTTCTGAATCTGCTTCATTTGCTCGCGCAGAATAAAGTCGCGCTGCGCCTTGCCGAGTTCTTCCTGCGCCTGGTTCGCGATCTTGCTCCTGATCTCCAGTACCTCGACTTCA
>JBGQGO010000495.1:0-4670 GCA_041497455.1 Blastocatellia bacterium
CGCAGCGATGATCAACACAGCTACGCGGGATGGCAAGTCGGTGTTAGTCGAAGGCGCGCAAGGGACGATGCTCGACGTCGATCATGGCACTTACCCGTTCGTCACTTCGTCAAACGCAACTGCCGGGGGCGCGGCGACCGGACTGGGCCTGGCGCCGAAGAAAATAACGGGAGCGTTGGGAATCGCAAAGGCGTACACCACTCGCGTAGGCGGCGGTCCCTTCCCCACCGAGCTGCTGGACGAGCACGGCGCCTACTTGCAGAAGCGCGGGAACGAATACGGGGCGGTGACCGGCAGGCCGCGCCGAACCGGCTGGTTTGACGCAGCGGTAGTGCGCTACGCGGTGATGCTCAACGGGTTTGACGCGCTCGCGCTTACCAAGCTCGATGTACTGGACGAATTCGATGAGATCAACATCTCGATCGGCTATCGCTGCCGGGGCGAGTTGTTGGAAGGTATGCCCTACGGCGCGAACGTGCTCGCCGAGTGCGAACCGGTTTACGAAACTTTGCCCGGCTGGAAAGCCACAACGAGCCGCACAACGAACTTTGACGAACTGCCGCCGGCTGCAAAGGACTATGTCCGGCGCGTCGAGGAACTGTGCGGCGCACCGGTCGCGCTAATTTCCACCGGACCGGACCGCACTGAGACAATCATTAGAGAAGGCTCCCCGGTGAGCGTTTGGATGAAATGAACCGGCTTGCCGCCCTCCTGAACGAACCTCGACTCCAACTCAGAAAGCATGAATCACTATTAGCACGGACCGAATTCAATTTTAGTTTTATTAATTTTTCTTGAATTCGCACCCAGGCTACAATCGGAACCGTAGAACCCCGAGTCAGGCGGCGCCAGCCCTGATGATCTTTGTACCAGATGAACTCGTTGTACGCGGCGTCCTTGGGAGTGCAGGCATCCTCGCCTGCTTGGCGTTGCGGGGGAAGAGACAGGCAGGGATGCCTGCGGTCCCAGGGACGGTGGGAGAAATGGCAATGATTATCGAAGAGATTGAGCGCACTTTCGGAGGCGGCCAGGATGAAACCAACGGCGAAGAGTCGTTTGGTCTTGCGGATGAACACGAGCAGCCGGAAGACGCGGGGGACGTCGACCGGACAGACCTTCTGAAGCTTTACCTGCGGGAGGCAAGCCGGTCTTCGATGCTCACTGCGGAAGGCGAGGTTGCGGGAGCTCAGCGTATTGAACGCGCGAGGATTCGGCTGACCAAGCTGCTTTCAAGGTCGCCCGTCGTCGCCGAATACTGTGTGTATCTCAGGCAAGTCTTTCGCCAAGGCAGGGCGACCGCCGCGGATGTTATCGAGCGAGCTCCCGGCGGCGATGAATCAAAGCCCCTGCCTGTTTCCGAACTCGCGGACCCCGCGCTGGCCCGAATCGAACTCACCTATCGGGATCTGTGTTCACCGAAAGTGAGAGCCGCTCGCCAACGCGCGCGCAGTAGGCGCTCATTTCGAACAGCCAACGCCCGGACGCGAGTATGTCTATCACGGTCGATCAGATCAATCACATTCACCCCTGCCGCGGAGCGTAGATTGGTCGCGTTAATGGAACGCGCCAGCCATCTCGCGGGCCGCGCAAGCGCGGAGGGTCTCACAAGCAGGACCGAAGCCACAAAGCAGCAAGCAGACTTCGATCTCGAATCGGCAGTCCCCAGAATAATCGCGAGCGGACTGGCCTCGCCCCGCGAGTTGATAATGCTCTCGCAAAAAGCCACTGCGGCGATCAACCTGATGAGCGCCGCGAAACAGGAGATGACCGAAGCAAACCTGAGGTTGGTGATCTCTGTAGCGCGCCAGTTTTCGCGCAGGGGTTTGCCGTTCCTCGACCTGGTCCAGGAAGGCAACGTCGGATTGATGCGCGCGGTCGAGAAGTTCGACTGGCGGCGCGGCTTCAGATTCTCAACTTATGCGATGTGGTGGATTCGTCAATCAATGGCGCGGGCGCTTGATACGCAGAGCCGCATCGTGCGGCTTCCAGCCTCCGAGCTCGGGTTGATAAACAAGGCTTCTCGCGCGTCACGCACGATCCGGGAAGAGACCAGCGCCGAAGCGACCGGTGATCAAATAGCCGAGCGACTAGAGGTGGAACCGGATCGAGTGAGCGAGGCTCTCGGGTTCGCACAGCACACCGTGACACTCGACGTGCCGGCGAACGACAACGGCGAGACCGCGGTGAACTTCATTGACGACGGGGACTATGCGAATCCGTTCAACGCGGCGCTCGACTGGTCGAGACGCAGCGCGATTCAACGGGCGTTGGCGCACTTGACGCCCCGCGAATCGAAGATCCTAAAGATGCATTATGGGCTGGAAGCCGGGTCGACGCCTCGGACACTCGAAGAAATCGGGCAGGACCTTTCGGTCACTCGCGAGCGCGTTCGTCAGATCGAGGCGGGTGCGCTCGCGAAGTTGCGTGAGCATGAGATGGGCAGTACGCTTCGTGAGTTCCTGAGCTTCGCGTGAAACCAAGAACAGATCCGATTCACTAACCCTCCAACAGCACTTCAGCAATAGCCAGATTACCTGAATGAGTCAGCGAGATGTGCGCCTTCGTTGCTCCGATTTCGCGCATGCGTTCGAGGGCCCTCCTGTGCAGTTGAAGAGCAGGCGCGCCGCTTGGCCCGCTCACCACTTCCACGTCTGTCCAACCCACGCCGTCAGACCAGCCGGTGCCTAGCGCCTTCATCGCAGCTTCCTTTGCTGCGAATCGAGCCGCGTAACTGGGGAACCTTGACGCGCGACGCTCGCAGTAGCTGATCTCACCTTCCGTGAACACGCGCGCGCGGAAGCGGTCGCCTCGGCGGGCGAAGACTTCCTCGATACGGGCAATCTCGACCAGGTCGATTCCTATCGCGACAATCATCGTTTCAGACTTCGATTTCCACCAGATCTTCGGCCACAAGAGTGTCGGAAAAAATCGCGCGCGCTTCTTGAAGCAATGGAGTAGAGTCGGGATAGCGCGTGCTGAAGTGAGTAATCAGCAATCGACGCGCGCCCGCGTCGCGGGCTGTGCGAGCCGCCTGCGCCGCAGTCGAGTGGCCGTACTGCTGAGCCTCGGCAGCGAACTCCTCGGTATAGGTGGCTTCGTGAATCAACAAATCAACGTCTCGCGCCAGCTCAACGGACATCGCGCAAGGCCGTGTGTCGAGGCAGTACGCTATGGACTTGCCCGGGCGCGGTGGACCCATCACATCCGATGAGCGAACAACGCTAGCGTCGTCCAGTCGCACGTCTTCACCGGATTGCAATCGCCCCCACAGTGGCCCTTCGGGCACGCCGAGCTTGCGTGCTTGTTCCACACTAAACCGGCCTGGCCGTGGCCGCTCATCAATGCGATAGCCGAGGGCGAACAACCGATGATCCAGCGCTAGAGCGCTGACCGAGTACTCCGGTGCTTCGTATACGACAGTCAATCGGGGAAGCGTAATAAACTCCGCGATATCGACTGGATAAGTCAGAAACACCACTCTTAACCGCTCGAGCAGGTCCAGATAGTCACGGATTCCCCTTGGTCCGGTCAGCCCAAGGTCTCGTGTGCGACGGTCGAGCCCCATCGTTGAAAGAAGTCCCGGCAAACCGTTGAAGTGATCGCCGTGTAGATGAGTGATAAATACCGCCGACAGGCGGCTGGGACTTAGGCCGGCCCGCGCGACCTGCGTCTGCGTCCCTTCACCACAATCAAACAGGAGCCACTCTGCTTCGCGGGCGACGGCAAGCGCGCTCACGTTGCGCCTCAGAGTTGGCTTGCCCGAGCTTGTGCCTAACGGAATCACTCTCATCGGCGTCTACAATAACACACCAAAGGCGGATGTTCAGAGTTCCGCGGTTTCAAACAGAGCGCGCAACATAAGGCCCGCTGCGTTCCCCTGAGAAACATTGTGACATCCGCACACTGCATCTGATAGACTCTCCGGGTACAACGACTTTTGACTGTTGGAGAATTCCCTACTATGAAGCTTTGTAAAACGATCTCAGCGATTGCGCTCGTGGCGCTGCTTGTAGTGGCGGTTGCCGCGCAGGAGAAGCAGCCGCCAAATCAGCCGAATGGCGGGAGTGCGCCCTCAGGCGCGGCGCCGCTAATGGTGATCGACTCGTTTACACACGACTTTGGTGAAGTAAAGGCAGGCAGGCCGCTTCGCTATATTTTCAAGGTCAAGAATCAGGGCAAGGCAGACCTGGTGATCAACAACGTCAGCCCTGGCTGAGGCTGCACCAAAGGCGACTTTGACAAAGTCGTGCCTCCTGGTCAGGAGGGAAAAATCGAGCTGGCAGTCGAGCACACCGAGGGATACACAGGCGAAGTGGCAAAGTCGGCAAGCGTGTCAACCAATGACCCGAAGAATCCGAATTTCAACCTGATCCTTCGTGCCCGGTTCAAGTCGGACTCGCCGCCGGGCGCTCCGCCAGTTCCTGGACCGTTGAACCCGAACCCGGTGCTTACCGTCGAGCCTGCCGACCGGTGGATCACCAGCGCACTGACTGGCAGCAGTTCCTCAAATACATTGTACGTCTACAACGCGCAGCCCACGCCTGTTCATGTCAAGAAGGTCATACCTGGCGGCACTGATTTCACGGCGACGCTCAGCACCATCCAGGAGGGAAAGCGCTACCAGTTGACCGTTACAAGCAACCCCGCGCTCAAGGCCGGCCACTATGTGC
>JBGQGO010000496.1:0-4670 GCA_041497455.1 Blastocatellia bacterium
CGGCATCGTAATCGGTCGAAGTCGCACGAGCACCACGAGAGCCGCAGCGATCAGCCCTCCGATAGTCACCGCTAGCGCAAGCCCGTCTTGGAGCGACAGTAGCCGCTTGCGCCACATCACTCGGCGTTCGAGTCGAACGATTTTCGCTACGGCTTCGTTCATATCCAGCTTCTCACTCGCTGCAGGCGCCTCAAACTCAAAGAACAAGCTCACTGCGGTTAAGATCAGATAGAATATCACCTGAGTCACCCACACCGGAACCGCCGTGAAGCCAGACGTTGGCGGGGATCGGAATCCTGTTGAGGACGAACCCGTTCGCGGCCATCGCGTCGCAGATTCCGGGGAGCAAGAACACAATGTTCATGAAAGCCTGAGACGGAGGCCCGTTGAAGTTCCCGGCGAGAGCCGAAAAGAACAGCGCCAGCGCCGGCATCGCCGCGACTAGAAAGATCACAGCGATCAAGCTTGTCAGTTGCGCCAGCACTCCCCGGCGAATCAGGGTTGACCAGAAAAAACTCATCGAGCAAAACGTCACGCCCGAAACGACCATTATCAGGTAAGCGATCGCGATGTCGCGCAACGCTACGCCGCCCAGCGAATACGTAAGCGCGATCAAAGGCAGCGAACCGAACAGAGTGAGAAAGAGATACGACAACGCGGCCCCGACTTTTCCAAACAGAATCGTGGACGGCTGCGCAAGCGAAGCGATCAGCAAATCGAATGTTTGCTGCTCGCGTTCCGACGAGATCGCGCTCGCTGAAAAAGTCGGAGCGATCAGGCAAATCAATCCCATCTGCACATAGATCAACACAGGCGTCAGCACCGAACCCGCCTGATTGACGACCGTTGTAGGAGCGTTCTTGTGCAAGACGATGTAGATCAAGCTGATGATCAGGCTCAACGTGACGACGTACCCGCTAAGCACCAGGAACGCGCGCTTGCCACGCATCCGAGAGCGCATCTCTTTGATGAGGATAGGATTTGAAAAGTCCATAGTTTCTGGTTCTGGGTTCAGGGTTCGGGTCCAGGCCCATTTTCCATTTTCCATTTTCCATTTGTTATTGAAGAGAATCCGTCAATGGCAAATATCAAGTGGCAAATGGAAAATGGAAAATGAGCCTGGACCCGAACCCTGAACCCCAAACCAATCATGGAAGAGTTCCGCCTCGTCGCTTCCTTGTTCGAACTGGGTCAGGTACCAACTGTTGAACGCCGAGGGCTGCGGCGCCGAAACCGAAACTCGATGCTCGTGCCCAGCGGCTACGTCGAACAGGTCCGATATGCCTTCGGAACTCAAATAGACCGCCTTGCTGATCGGCGCGTCTCCGAGGTTTCTGATTGCGGCCGATGACTCGCTCGCCGAGATCGACACCATCGGCTGAACACCCTCGTTCATCGATCTCACCTGAAAGAGACCCGAGGTCCAGGTGGTCATCGGCACGCGCAACGTGAACTCTTTCGGGCCGCGCTCGCACTCGATGTTGCCGATGGCCGACGCGCTCGAGCTTTGATTGCCGTTGTACACGTCGTTCACGTATGTGTCGCGGCCCTCGAACGTGACCTCTTGAGTGCGTTTCGTTGCAGGCATCATCAGCAGCCCGCTCGCCACACGCAAGATACCGTCGCGTTGATGAAGCTCAACGAGTGTAATCCAGTTAGTGTGCTTCGGCTTCGTCTCTGCCGGCAGAGCAGTCCTCTGCGTCCTCGGCGTCCTCCGCGGTTAAGATCCGGAATAAACCGCGGAGGACGCAGAGGACGCAGAGGGCTGCTCAGTGCAACACATAAATACCCCGCTATCGAGTTCTAGCGCTGCTTGTCCGCAAGACTTCAGGTTGCCGGACATGCCAAAGCCGATTGAAAGATGCTAGATTAACAAACGATTAAACCAGACGGAGATTAACGGATGAAGTTTTCTACGAAGGCGATACACGCTGGGCAAGAGCCCGATCCGACAACGGGCGCCGTCAGCGTGCCGATCTATCAGACCTCAACCTACGCGCAGGAAGGACTGGGTAAGCACAAAGGTTTCGAGTACGCGCGCACTCAAAACCCGACCCGGATGGCGCTCGAGCAAAACCTGGCGGCGCTCGAAGGCGGTCGGGCTTGCTTCGCGTTCGCATCCGGAATGGCGGCGACGAATGCGGTGATGACGCTGCTCAAGGCCGGCGATCACGTTATCGTCAGCGATAACACCTACGGCGGCACGTTTCGCTTGTTCGACAAGGTGCTGAGGAACTTCGGGCTCGAATTCAGCTACGTTGACGCGCGCGAGCCCTCCAATGTTGAGGAAGCAGCGAGAGCGGAGACTCGCATGGTGTTCATCGAAACTCCGACCAATCCGGTAATGTCTTTGGTTGACATTCGTGCGGTGTCCGAAATAACCAAGCGTCGCGGGATTCGGCTGGTCGTCGATAACACCTTTATGAGCCCCTTCTTTCAACAGCCGCTCGAACTTGGCGCGGACATCGTCGTTCACTCGACCACGAAGTACCTGAACGGCCATAGCGACGGCGTGGGCGGCGCGGTGATCCTGAACGATGAAGAAGACATCGCCAGGATGGCTTTCATACAAAACGCGGCCGGGGCGATTCTCTCGCCGATGGATTCGTGGCTGGTGATGCGCGGCACCAAGACGCTGGCGGTGCGAATGCGTCAGCACGACGAGAACGGCCGCATCGTCGCGCAGTTTCTTGCCGAACACCCGAAGATCCAAAAGGTCTACTATCCCGGATTGAAGTCGCATCCGCAGCACGAGCTTGCCGGGCGTCAGATGTCGGGCTTCGGCGGAATGATTTCGTTCGAGACCGGGTCGCTTGAAAACGCGAAGCGCGTGCTCGAATCGGTGAGGCTATGCACGCTTGGCGAGTCGCTTGGAGGAGTCGAGACGTTGATCTCGCATCCGGCGACGATGACCCACGCGTCGGTTCCCGAACCCGAGCGCAATCGTCTTGGAATCACCGGCGGGCTCGTGCGTGTCTCGGTGGGGATCGAAGACGTGGAAGACATAATCGCGGATTTGGATCAGGCGCTGGATAAGATAGTCAGTAGTCAGTAGTCCGTAGTCCGTGGTCCGTGGTCCGTGGTCAGTAGTCCGTAGTCAGTAGTCAGTAGTCGGTTGCGCTGCTGAATTGTCATGAGTCTACGATCAGTTGATGGCCTATCTCTTTCCTGGCGCCGACTACTGACTACGGACTACTGACTACGGACTACTGACTACGGACCACTGACTACGGACCAACGGACTACGGACTACTGACCACGGACTCCTACTGTTACTGACATTGCCATTAAACTCGAATTCCATCATAATCACCGCCAACCCAGGTCGTATGGTTCGCTGAAGAAGTTCGGGTTGGCTGCGTCGCTTGAGTTACTCCGTCACGCTGGTCTACTGATTTGATTTATGGCGGAAGAGATCGCATTCAAAATCTCCGTATACGCTAAGAGCGATGTGGGCGTGGTTCGGTCCGGCAATGAAGACAACTTTCTTGTCTTGAACCTCTCAACCGCCGACACCTGGAAACCCGAAAACCCCGACGAGAATCCTCCCGTAAGCCTCACCACCTTTAACCAAAGTCACTACGGCTCGCTCATCGCCGTCACCGACGGGATGGGCGGCGCGCTGGCAGGTGAAGTCGCAAGCCGTCTCGCTGTCGAGTGCGTGCGCGACCGAATGCTCGAGCTTCAAGCCAGCCCGGCGTACTCGAAGTTTTCCTTCCCCGAACGGCTGCGCTTATCGATCGAGCTGGCGAACCTGTACGTCTACCAGATGAGCACCAAGCGAGCCGAGTATTCCGGCATGGGCGCGACCTTCACCGCGGTGGGCTTGTCGGGCACCACCGCGTACTTTGGGCAGGTGGGCGACAGCCGTGCTTACCTGATTCGAGACGGGCGCATACAGCAGATCACGCGCGACCAATCGCTCGTCGGGCAGTTGGTTGAGGCCGGCCACCTGACCGAGGAAGAGGCCGAGCGGCACTCTTATCGCAACGTGATACTGCAAGCGCTCGGGGCGTCGCCTAACCTCAACGTCGTTATAGACCGCTTGGCGCTACGCAACATGGACACGCTTGCGTTGTGCAGCGACGGACTATCGAACAAGGTGCGTCCCGACGAAATAAAAGCGATCATCGATCACTCCGGTTCATTGAAAGAAGCTTGTGAATTGCTCATCAAGCTGGCGAACGAGCGCGGGGGCGAGGACAACATCACGGTGCTGATCGCGCAGGTGAGCGGCGGCCGGCTCACGCGGACTGAAGAGCCGAGGACTACCGCTGTGTTGGCCAGCGACTCCGGGCAGCATTCGTTGACCGACTCTGGGCAGCAACAGAAATGGTTAGAGAGATGGGGCGCCGAGACGCTCCCGCGAAACCCCGACCTTCCATATCATATCGATCACGACTTACTGGACGACGAAGAAGAAGCGACCCTGCCTCCCGAAGAGGATACGATCCCGCCAACTGATAAGGTTGAAGAGTGAGAACTAGAAGTATCGCTTTGACTCATTAGCACATCAGAAGTATGGTTCTATCGCAGGCTAGACGAGCCTGACGGCGTTTCCGCTTTCATAGAGGTTTCTACAATGGATAAGCAGCAGCTTCACAACAGGCTTGAGCAATTGCACGGTGAGCTTCAACAGATCGAGTCCGTCGATGAGGGCGAGCAGCAAC
>JBGQGO010000497.1:0-4667 GCA_041497455.1 Blastocatellia bacterium
CGCCGGTGAACACGATCGCGTCCGCGCCGCCCATCGCTGCGAGATACGCGCCAATGTATTTGCGCGCGCGATAGCAGAAGATCTCGATCGCCAGCCTCGCGCGGCGGTCGTTGTTCTCGTGGGCCTCTTCCAACAGCTCGCGCATATCGTTGGTCAATCCCGAAATGCCTATCAAACCGGATTGTTTGTTGAGCAGGCTTTCGATCTGATGGACCGTCAGTCCTTCCTTGATCGCCAGATAATCGATAATCGCCGGATCGATGTCGCCTGAACGCGTTCCCATCACCAGCCCTTCAAGCGGCGTCATCCCCATCGAAGTGTCAATGGAATCGCCCGCTCGAATCGCCGCCGCCGAGCACCCGTTGCCCAGGTGAAGCGTGATGATGTTGGTCTGTTCGCGAGTGAGGTTACGGATCTGACGATAGCGATAAGCTACATAGCGATGCGACGTGCCGTGAAATCCATAACGGCGAACCTTGTAGCGTCGATAAAACTGATAAGGAATCGCGTAGAGATAGGCTCTTTCGGGCAAGGTCTGATGAAAAGCCGTATCGAAGACCGCGACCTGAGGAAGGCCGGGCCCGAACAAATCTCGCGCGGCTTGAATGCCTTTGATGTTAGCCGGGTTGTGCAGCGGCGCGAGTTCTATGCAGTCCTCGATCTCGCGCAGCACTTCGTCGGTTATCAGAACGGAATGAGTGAATCGTTCGCCGCCGTGCACTACGCGATGACCGACGGCGTGAATGTCGGCGATGCTGTGAACGCCGGCGATGCCTGCGCGCTCGGACGTCGCCCATCGGATGATGAAGTCAACAGCCGCGCGCATATCACGGAGCGATTCGGTCAGGCGTTGTTGCTCGCGGCCCTCGGTCTTGAGAGTGATGATCGCTTCGCCGCCGACGCGTTCGATTCCTCCGCGAGCCAGCCGCCTGTCTTCGTTTTTGGCGATCGCGTCCAGGTCGGTGGCAATCAGTTGGAACTTGACCGTCGAGCTTCCGCAGTTGAGGACGAGAACGTTCATACACAGGACCGCGCATTCGAGATTCTGGAACCAGCTAAGCGCGCTTCAACAAGAGTCAATGATAACTCAGCTCCAGTTCACACTGTAAATGGCAAGTAGTTAGTTGGGCTATGACAGGCATCACCGCGCGGCGTGACGGTGGTCACGGCATTGCCCAGGATATCGGAGCGGGTTAAGACGAAGGCCAGGTCAACTCTTGTTCTCTCTCGGAGTGCAGTTGCCACACTCGCACTCGCGTATGGGTGATTCTAACGACTTTACCAGTGCGCTTTGCCAGCGTGTCGAATGATGGGTGACGCAGGAACCGGCGAATACTTCAATCAGCGACCATTTCCGGTTCGGTGATGCGCGCAGATTCAAAGGTGACCAGAGCGTCAGAAGCTACTAGAATGGCTTCGCTGATAGCCTCCACGTTTACCCTTCCATCCCAGTTGTCCGTAATGCTTGCCCAGTCTTCACCTCGCGCGACTTGAGCGAGCACAGTCTTGACCAGGATGCGTGTTCCGCGAAAAGTTGGTTTGCCGTGGCAAATCTCGGGGTCGGCTACGATGTACTTACCCAATTCCTTTCTTTCCATAGTGTCACCTTCCACTATCTGAGAGTACCGTACTCTTTCAAGCTTCTGACGTTCAAATCAAATGGCTCAACAAGCCATCGCGCAGCTTCGGCTCGAACCACGTCGACTTGGGCGGCATGATCTCATTCGCATCGGCGATAGCCATCAACGCGTCAACGGTCACCGGGTACAGCGAGAACGCCACCGCCGCGCGCCCGTCGTTGATCATCTCCTCGAGCGCCGCCGTGCCGCGAATCCCGCCTACAAAATCAATTCGCTTATCGGTGCGAACGTCTGTGATTCCGAGCAGCGGATCGAGCACTCGCTCCTGAAGCACGCTCACGTCAAGCGACGAGATCGGATCGATCGGATTTGTAGTGCCCGCCGGCAGCGTCAAGCTGTGCCAACGGCCGCCAAGGTACATGCATATCTCGGATTTCTGGGCGGGCGAAGGCGAGGCCGCTTCTGCAATGTCGAACTTCGCCGACAACGCGGTGAGAAACTCGCCCGCTGACATTCCGTTCAGGTCCTTGACGACCCGATTGTACGGCAGAATCTGAAGCTGATCGGCGGGGAACAACACGGTGAGAAAGAAGTTGTACTCTTCCCCACCGTCGTGGCCGGGGTTCGTTCTCAGCTCGGCGCGCGCGCGGCTCGCGCTTGCAGCGCGGTGATGGCCGTCGGCTATGTAAACGAGCGGGACGGCTCGAAATGCTTCGACAAGAAGGTCTCGATCGGTCTCACCGGCTCGCCAGACCGTGTGTGTCACGCCATCCGGCGCTTCGAAGTCGTATAGCGGTTCCTCCTGCTGCGCGCGAATAACAAGATCGTTGATCTCGTCGCGGCCGCGATAGGTCAGAAACACCGGACCGGTCTGCGCGCGAAGCGTCAGCATGTGCCGGGTGCGGTCATCCTCTTTGTCCTTGCGCGTGCGTTCGTGCTTGCGAACGATGTCCGAGTCGTACTCGTCAACCGAGCAGCACGCGGCAATTCCCGTTTGTGCGTGCTCGCCCATGCGAAGGCGGTACACGTAGAGGCTGGGAGTGTCTTCGATAAACAGCGGCGCTTCGTCTTTCAGCTTCTCGAAGTTCTCGGCCGCTTTGGCGTAGACCGCGTCGGAATGAATATCAGTACCGTCGGGCAGGTCTATCTCGGGTCGCGAAACGTGCAGGAAGCTAAGCGGATTCCCGGCTGCAAGCGCGCGAGCTTCTGCTGTGTTGACTACGTCGTAGGGAACCGCTGAAACCGCCGGCGCTTTTTCGGTCGTTGGCCGAAGCGCTCGGAAAGCGCGAATTGTTGCCATTTGATCTCCTGGACCCGGACAGTCAAACAGGTCTTTTTGATAGTGATGTTCGCGGCCGCAGAGAAATGCTAGGATGCGGACGAAGGGCTGTCAACTTGGCTGCCGCCGCGCGCTTCACCGGAAGCCGGCCCGAGAGATCCCAAGTTGAGCGTTGTATGTTCGGTGAGCAAGGCTGGCGTAGCGACCAGCAACCACCGAGTCAGTGCCGCGAGCGGTAGCGAGCGCGCCTCAATGAGCCACCGGACCTAGCCGCGCTCGCTACCGCTCGCGGTACTGATCCGGATTTCGGACAGAACATTTACCGCCTCCGCTCGCTGCTTTATGATAACCGAGTAGGACATTTGCTGCTTCGAGTCAACGGGGAGGCTTCGCTTATGACTGGTGCAAGACCGGAACCGCTCGTGTTGAGCCGCCGCGAGGGAGCCGTGCTGACGCTTACGCTCAATCGGCCCGGCAAGAGCAACTCGCTACACCCGGATCTGGTCAAGCAACTATCGGCCGCACTGAAAGCCGCCGAAGCCGACACCGGCCTGAGCGTTGTCGTGATCACGGGTGCGGGCTCGAGCTTTTGCGCGGGGCTGGATCTCGAGTTGCTCGTGAGCTGGACGACCGAACAGAAGCTTGCGTACCTGGAGACAGTGACTAGGGTCTTTCGCCGGGTGTGGTCTTTGCCGCAACCGGTGATTGCGGCGGTGAACGGGCCGGCCATTGCAGGCGGATTCGACCTCGCCGCGTTCTGCGACATTCGGCTCGCGGCGAAGGAAGCGATCTTCGGCCAGGCGGAGATCAACATTGGTCTCACTCAGATCATTCATCCGCTTTACAAATCAATCGGGCTTGCGCGAGCGAAAGAGCTGGCGATGACCGGTCAGAACATTTCCGCCGACGAAGCCTTTCGCATCGGGCTGGTCAACCACGTTTATCCGCGCGAAGAGTTGATGCCGCGCGCGATGGAATTGGCCGCCGTGCTGGCGTCGAAACCGCAGGGCGCCCTGTTTGCAACCAAGCGGCTCACTCGCGAGCTTATTGATCTGGACACAAACACTGCGCTCGATGAAATAGGCAAGACGTTTCGGGGCTGCCTGGCATCCGATGAGCACCGCCGTCGAGTCGCCGAAGTCTTCGCGAATTTGAAGAAACGAGACACAGCAGAAGAGTAAACGATTGGCCATCAACCTAACGCCTCTGACCTGCTACGCTGAAATCTTCGGACGCCTGTTTGAAAGCAGCGAGTTTGAGCAACTCGCATCTGAAATCAGCGCGGGCCGTCGCGTGGTCGTTGTGTCGGGTCTCGCCGGAAGCGCGCGCGCGTTGGTTGTGACAGCGCTCGAAAAGAAGCTCGCTCGCAGGGTCATATTCGTCGCCCGGTCCAATCGCGAGGTCGAAGAGTTTCAGCCCGACGTCGACTTCTTCTATTGCGCGCTCAACGGCGTGAGCGCGAGCGATCAGAGTGTCCTCACGATACCCGCCGTTGAAGCTGACCCCTACGACGGCACATCTCCTCACGCTGAAGTCCTCGAACAGCGCGCGCTCGCGCTCTATCGCGCGACTCGAGGCGAGGCCCGGATACTGCTCACGTCGGTTGGAGCGCTGGCCGAGCGAACCATCTCGCCCGATCTCCTCAAGGCTTCAAGCATCGCGCTTCGAGTAGGCGAGGAGATGCCGCCCGAGCTGATCGTCGATCTGCTGATCGCCGCCGGCTACGTGCGCGAAGAACCCGTCGGCGCGGTCGGCGAGTTCAGCCTGCGCGGAGGGATACTCGATGTCTTTTCGCCTGCCCACGATAC
>JBGQGO010000498.1:0-4648 GCA_041497455.1 Blastocatellia bacterium
ACGTCCTTACGCTTCTTCGCGCGGCTGGTGTTGAGCCGCTACTGATAAAGGGATGGGCAAGCGCCCGGCTTTATCCAGAACCCGGAATGCGTGTCTATGGAGATATAGATTTGTGCGTTCGCCCCGAGCAGCGCGAAGCTGCCCTGGCGGTGACAAAAAGCCCAGAGTGCAAACAGTACAACGTTGACCTCGTACACGATGAACTTGAACTTAGCAGGCTGGACAACCGAAGCTTCGATGAGTTGTACGCTCGCTCGCAGCGGTTGACGTTGGACGAGGTTGAGGTGCGCATCCCAAGCCCGGAGGATCATCTCCGCATACAATGCTTGCATCTATTGAAGCACGGCGCGTGGCGGCCTCTCTGGCTGTGCGATATTGCAGTGGCGGTGGAAAACCTGCCGGCCGATTTCGATTGGGATCTGTGTCTGGGAAAACATAGGCGGCAGTCGGATTGGATAGCATGCACGATTGGACTCGCGCATCAGCTACTACGCGCGGAGGTGAAAGATACCCCCGTGGCAGGCAGGGCCAAGCGTCTGCCGGGATGGCTGGTTCCCGCGGTGCTCAAGCAATGGAAGACGCCGTGCGCTGCGGACCATCATCCGCCGGAGGTCATGCTCACGACCTTGCGCAATCGCACCGGCCTTCTACAAGCCCTTCGCAATCGCTGGCCAGATCCGATAGAAGCAACAATTTGGATGGGAGGCTCATTCAATGAGCTGCCGAGGCTCCCATTCCAGCTTCGATACTATCAAGCACGAGCTACGAAGTTCCTTGCACGCCTGCCAAGCGCGCTTCGACCTCAGAAGTGATAATGGCCATAAAGGGAAGCACCTACACGTCAAAGCTCTCCGAGCGTGGCCTACTACACAATGCGAGACGGTAGTATTGACAACCGTCGATACTCGGCGTAGACTGCCGCCGCCGTTGAGCTTTGATCGGCGTTTCGGCCAATCAACAAGACCTCGGGCTCA
This sequence comes from Blastocatellia bacterium, assembly GCA_041497455.1. Taxonomy (GTDB): domain Bacteria; phylum Acidobacteriota; class Blastocatellia; order UBA7656; family UBA7656; genus Onstottus_A. The sequence goes on from JBGQGO010000498.1 coordinate 975, forward strand.
CGCTCGGAAAGGCTCACGACTCGAGTCTTTGTCACTTCACTTCACGGATAGTCACTAGCCTGGCGGCCGGCGCGTAGTCGCCGGGTTTAAGGGCGCAGCCGGAGGACCGAGTTTCCGCCGGCGGATTAGTTGGAAACAGATCATGAGAGACAAAGGAGCTGACTAAAATGGCACAAACTCAGATGATCGCTATAAACAGAAAGCCGGGCCAGGCTTTGGCGAAGTTTAGCCCTCCAAACCTGGCGGCCGGGGTTGGGGACGACATTTTCTGGAGCAACAATGACGAACAGGCTGAGCACTGGCCGGCGCCAAGCGTGGATAAGAAAACTGATTGGATGGACAATCCGATCCCAATCAAACTGCCTGACCAACCAGCTCCGACTTCGCGGTATCTGTCCTTTAGCGGAGCTACAACTGTCAAGTATGTCTGCGCTCTTCATCCGCAAGAGACGGGCACAATCACCGTGCAATAAGGAGGAATTTATGGCAGAAGCTGATGACTTGAAAGTCCAAGATAGCAAGACAAGTGAGGATGCGCCGGCCGCAAAGGCGCAGTTGTCTCGCGCTGCTCGCAGGCGGTTTTTGCGCCAGGCGTTTGCGGTCACATCCGGCGTAGCTCTCGCGGAGCTTCTTCCATTCTCCCTGTTGGAAGCGGCACCCCAGAATACCCCGGTCTGTCCTCCCGCGGGTTCGGCTTTCATACCTGTGGGTGAGATCACCAGTCAGAACCAAAGACTGCAGGCGGTGATCAAGGTGGCGAGCGGGAACAGGAATATACCTAACAAGCCAGGGGCTCAGCCGGCGCAGTCCATGCTGCGATACTTTGACGGCTACAATCCGGCCAATCCGAATCAAAAGTGGCCCGTCACACCTGCTGCCGGCCCCGGCCCCACGCTTCGCTGCGAGATAGGCGACTCGGTACAAATCACGCTTCTCAATCAGGTCAAAGTCCAGGACTTCGGCGGCTCGCTCGATTCGGGCGAAGAGGGACGGAGCAACGGCTGCGACCAGACCACCAGAGCCAATCCGGATGGCAGCACCAACAAGAACTGGTACCCGGCGACTGACAAGTATCCCAACTGCCTGCACGGATCGAGCTCCGCGAATATCCACTTCCATGGGACTCACGTCACCCCGTCAACGACGGGCGATAACGTTCTGGTGAACGTGCGCCCGAACCCGAAGGTTACGGAGAAGGACGTTGAGCGGTACTTCAAGCAGATTTTCGAGCACTGTGAACTGGGCCACCAGCCGAAAAAGTGGGAGGACCTTCCTCAGGACTGGCGCAACGATCAGAGAAAGCTCCTCCGTGACTACGATGAAACGGCTCCGTACGAGGGTCCAGGTAAGAACCCGAACGGACATGGTCTCCCGGGTCCTCCGAGCTACCCCGTCGAGTTGAGGTTATTGCCACAGAATGAGCTAGCCATCAGTCAGGGCGTATGGCCGCAATGGTACATCGGCTCATATCCATACTGCTTCCAAATCCCGAAGTATGACGGCTCGCCCACCGGCGTCAAGATGGGCCAGGCGCCGGGGACCCACTGGTACCACTCGCACAAACACGGCTCGACCGCGATCAACATGTTCAATGGTCTGGCCGGCGCCCTGATCATAGCCGACAACAGCCCCACGGGATACGACGGGAAACTCAAGTCGTTTTACAACGGCAAGCTGGAGGAGAAAGTCATGGTCATCCAGCAAATCACCGCCACTCCCAATCTGCTCAGCGGGTCGCCCTCAGGACCCTCGCCGATGCTTGTCAACGGCCAGTACACTCCCACGATAACGATGCAGCCGGGCCAGGTTCAGTTGTGGCGGTTGATAAACGCGTCCGTGCAGGGATTCGTCAATGCGCAACTCATCCCGCTGACGCAGAAACAAAAGCCCATGAACTTCAAGCAGACTGCGCAAGACGGCGTTCAACTCGCGTGGGAAAACTTCAGCAACTCGTCCAACGGCACGCAGGCTATCGCACTGGCGCCTGCGAACCGGTTTGATTTGCTTGTTCAGGCGCCGGCCGCGCCCGGCTGTTACGTTCTTCAAGACACTAAACTTGGCCCGATCGTGTACATCAATGTGGCGGGAACGCCGGTCAACCCGGGCATGCTATTCCCATCCAAGCAGAGCGACTACCCGCCGCTTCCGTCCTTCCTGGCGGATATTGATCCGAGCACGATTCGGCTGCGGAGGGAAATCACCTACGGATGGGATTTGGGAACAAACCCACCCGGGCGTAATTTAACGACGGGAGCTGCGCCTCAATACAACATTGACGGCAAACAGTTCGAGGACCAGACCATCGATCAAGTCATGCTCCTCGACACCGCCGAGGAGTGGACCATCTACAACAAGACGATCGGCATCGCGCACCCCTTCCATATTCACGTGAACCCATTTCAGATTGTCGAAGTCTTCAATCCGGCGACGATGAAAGAGCCGTTGAAACTATCGCCGCCGTATGTCTGGTGGGACACGTTTGGAATTCCGGCGGGCATTCCGGATCCCAACGATCCACAGCCCGATCCCCAGAAGAAGAGATTGATTCCCGGCTACTTCAAGATGCGCAGCCGATTCGTCGATTTTACCGGCCAGTATGTTCAGCACTGTCACATACTGCCGCACGAAGATCGCGGCATGATGCAATTGCTCGAAGTGGTCAGTAACCGAACGGTCCTGAAACATCACTGATCAGAGGCCGGGCGCAGACCTTGACGCGCTTTGGTCTTCGCCGCACGAACCGGGGGTGACCAATGGGGAGAGGCTTTTGTCACCGAGTTGCGTTCCTTACCGCGATGCTGCTCGTTGTGGGGTTCAGCTTTCGCTCGCCTACGGGCAGCATCAGCGGTGTGATCAAAGATTCATCGGGCGCGCGCTTACCAGGGGTTCCGGTCAAGCTGGTGAGCGCCGCGACGCATTCTCACAGAACTGCTCTCACGGAAGCCAACGGCGCATTTCAGTTCATGCAACTGGAGCCTGCGAGCTGGTCGCTTTCCGCCGAAGCGCCCGGCTTCAAACGCGTCACCATCCCCGCGGTCATCGTTCAGGTAGATCAGGTAACTCACGTTGAAATGACCATGCAGTTGGGCGATGTTTCGGAAGTCATAGAAGTCGCCGCCATCGCCCCTTTGCTCGAGACTGACAAGTCCACCTTGAGCAGCGTCGCCGACAGCCGAACCATCGACGGCTTGCCATTGAATGCCCGACAGTTTCTAGACCTGGCTCTTCTAACGCCCGGCACTGTTCCGGCAGCTCCCGGCACGCAGGGCAGCGGCTTCAACGCAGCGGGCGCCCGCTCGCAATCGAACGTCTATCTGCTGGACGGCGTCAGCAACATGGACACGCAGCAGAATGGGCCGCTCAATTCATTCCGCATCACGGATGCCGTACAGGAGTTCGGCGTGCAAACGAGCGTGCCCCTGCCGGAGTTTGGGCGCGGAAGCGGCGGCCAGGTCAACATCGTCACAAAGACCGGTTCGAACCAGTTTCACGGGGCCGCCTTCGAGTACTTCCGCAACACGAAGCTGGACGCTGCCGATTTCTTCACCAACAAACTTGGCGGCCAGAAGAACGTTTTGAATCGCAACCAGTTCGGCGTAACACTCGGCGGACCGCTGGTGAAGAATCGAACCTTCTTCTTCGCGGCGTACGAGGGGTTTCGCCAGGTGGCTCCG
>JBGQGO010000499.1:0-4647 GCA_041497455.1 Blastocatellia bacterium
GAGCGTCTTGATTGCGCGGCTCGAATGTCTCGAACGCCAGTTCGCAACGCGTATTAGGATCAACAACGTACCGATGACAAGGCCGAGCGCTTCGACTTTGCCGATCGTGCTCGTGACCATCACACCGGCCATCTCCCGCGTAGGAAGCACGGCGAACGCACTGGGAGCCACGGCGAAGCTGAAGAACATCATCGAGCCCAGCCAGACTCCGATCAGCAAGACCTCAATGAACACGGCGATTTGTTGAGCGATCCCGAACCGGGCTCCAGGAGCCACTTCTAAGGCTGGTGATGTTGTATGACTGCTGGCCATCGTAAATACCGGCTCGTTACTGCGCGGCGAGCTCTGGTTCCTTCTTCCCATCTTCCGCGGCGATCGGATGATTGTCGAGAAACCGCTCGGCGTCAATCGCAGCCATGCAACCTGTTCCCGCCGCGGTGACCGCCTGGCGGTAGACCGAGTCCTGCGCGTCACCACACGCAAACACACCCGGGATGTTCGTGGCGGTCGAGCGATCTCTGGTCTTGATGTAGCCCACTTCATCCATATCAAGCTGGCCTTTGAACAGACCGGTGTTGGGCTGATGACCAATCGCGATGAACACACCCTCGGTGGGAAACACTCGCCCTTCGCCAGTCTTCAAGTTCTTCAGCCGCACGCCGGTCACGCCGGTCTCGCGCGTGCCGAGTATCTCTTCCACACCAGTGTCCCAGATGAAATCAATCTTCTCGTTCTTGAACGCCTTGTCCTGCATGATCTTTGAAGCACGCAGGGCGTCGCGGCGATGAACGACCGTCACGCCGGTCGCGAACTTCGTAAGGAACGTCGCCTCTTCCATTGCGGTGTCGCCGCCGCCCACGACGACGAGCGGTTTGCCCTTGAAGAAGAACCCGTCACAGGTCGCGCAAGCCGAAACGCCGTTGCCGCCCAGTCCCTCGGGCGTCGGCGCTTCGCCAGGAATGCCGAGCCACTTCGCCGATGCGCCCGACGCAATGATCAACGTGTCGGCCTTGATTATGTGATCTTCGGTCTCCAGCGTGAACGGCCGCTCGCTCAAGTCGGCCTTGCTCACCCAGTTCACCAGGAACTCCGTCCCGAAGCGGCGAGCCTGCTCGCGAAACTGTTCCATCAACTCCGGCCCCAGAATTCCCTTCGCGAACCCGGGATAGTTTTCGACATCGGTCGTGATCATCAACTGGCCGCCAGGCTCCGGACCTTCGACCACCAGCGGCTTGAGGTTCGCTCGGGCAGCGTAGATTGCGGCGGTCAAACCCGCAGGTCCGGAACCGAGAATCACGACCTCTTTATGAATCGTCTCTTTCGACATAAGTGCTCTCCAAACTCCTGTGAAGACGTTCGTAGTTCGTACCCTATTTGGAGTGCGGCGGCAAGGTACTCCGCGACGCCGCATTTGGGTTCGGATGGACTCGTCAGCAAAAGCGGCGTCGCGGAGTACCTTGCCGCCGCACTCCAAATAGGCTACGAACTTCCGCCTGAAGGCCGAACTGCGAACTCTGTGCTAACTGGCGGCCGCGCGATTCAACACGAAGTTCGCCATCAGCCTTGCGCCAAACCCTGTCGCGCCTTTTGCGATGTAAGGTTTCTCCTTCTCGCTCCACGCAGTGCCGGCTACGTCGATGTGAGCCCACGGCACCGAGCCGGCAAAATGCTTCAAGAAGAATCCGGCGGTGATCGAGCCGGCCGTTCGATCGCCGACGTTCTTAACATCGGCAATGTCGCTGCGGATGATCTCGCCGTACTCCTTGTCGAGCGGCATAGGCCAAAGCCGTTCACCGCACTGCTCGCCTGCCTTGACCAGATCATCAATCAACTGCTGATCGGTCCCCATCACCGCAGCGCGAGTCTCGCCCAGCGCAATCACGCACGCGCCAGTCAGCGTTGCGGCATCGACAATGCACGTCGCGCCCCGATTGATCGCGTAGGTAATCGCATCGGCCAGAACCAGCCGGCCTTCCGCGTCGGTGTTCACTACTTCGATAGTCTTGCCACTCAAGCTTCGAACCACGTCGCCCGGTTTGACCGCTCGGCCGGATGGCAGATTCTCGGACGCGGGCACGAGTCCGATGACGCGAACGTTCGGGCGCAGCCGCGCGATCACCTGCATGGCCCCAATCACCGCCGCGCCGCCGCCCATGTCGTACTTCATGTCTTCCATTTTGGCCGCGGGCTTGATCGAGATCCCTCCAGAGTCAAAGGTTATGCCTTTGCCGACCAGCGCGATCAATTCACTTGCGTGTGGAGCGTCACCGGTCCCGCCAGGTTCGTAGCTCAGCACGATAAGCCGCGCAGGTTCCTGGCTTCCACGCGAGACCGCCAGCAGGGCGCCCATGCCGAGACGTTTCATTTCGTCTTCGCCGAGCCCTTCGAACCCGAGCCCTTCTTGCTCTGCCATCTTCCGCGCTCGAAGCGCAAGCTCGCTTGGAGTCATCACGTTCGAGGGTTCGTAGCCCAGCATCCGCGCGAGGTTCGTCGCTTCGGCCATCGCGGTGCCCGCCGTCATAGCACGCTCGAAGTCAGGTGGGTCCGGCAGCTCGCTGACCAAATCAAGTGTCTCAATCTCTGCGGCCGGTTCGTCCTTCGATCTGTAAAGCGCGCCACTCATTTGGCCGATCAGCGCCCCTTCGACTATCGCCTGCACGAGAGCCTCGCTCTCAAGCTTGCGCGTGACCAGAAACGCCGCCGAGCGAACGCCCCGTTGCCTGATCAGCGTTCGGATCGCCGCGCCCGCCAGCCGCCCGACGCTGATTGAGTCGATCTTCTCCGGGCTGCCGGCGCCATATAACAGCAACCGCTTGGTCGAGAACTGTCCGAGAGTGTGAAGAAGCACCCACCGATCGCGCTTCCCTGTCATCTCGCCGTCGTCGAACACCGCCGCGACGGCGCCGCGCGTGAGATGATCCAGCGCCGCTAAAGCGTTCTCAGAGTCACGCGGGGTCTCGCCCTCGAAAACCGGCACGATCAGTACGTCTTCGCTGATCTCCCCGAGGCTGGTGCGGCTGGATGTGATCTTCATTTGATTTCCGGTAACTCCCTTTTATCTTTCGAGCGCGAGACTAGGAACAAACTCGGTTGCTCGAACGAGAGATTGTCGCGTCAGACCAGGCTACAGCGCGTGTATTATCGCTTCGGTGAAGTCGAGTGTAGTCGCCTGGCCCCCCAGATCGCGGGTCAAGACTTTGCCTTCGGCCAACACCTTCTCAAGAGCGGCTTGAATCCGCAGTGCCCTTTCGCGCTCGTTCAGGTGCTTCAACATCAACACGGCGCTCAGCAGCAGAGCCGTCGGGTTAGCGATGCCACGGCCCGCGATATTCGGCGCCGCGCCGTGCACTGCTTCGAAGACGGCGATCTCTTCACCGATGTTAGCGCCCGGCGCAACGCCGAGCCCGCCGATAAGCCCCGCGCAAAGATCCGAGACAATATCGCCGTAAAGGTTCTCGAGCAGCAACACGTCAAACTGGTTCGGGTTTATCACAAGTTGCATGCAGGTGTTGTCAACTATCAAGTCGTCGGCCTTGATCTCCGGATAATCCCCGGCGACTTCGCGAAAACACCGAAGGAAAAGACCATCGGACAGCTTCATTATGTTCGCCTTGTGAACGGCGGTGATTTTCTTGCGTCCTTCAAGCCGGGCATACTCGAAGGCGAACTTTGCGATTCGGCGAGAGGCCTTGTCGGTGATGATCTTCAAGCTCTCGACGACCCCGGGAACAACTTCGTGCTCGAGCCCCGAGTAAAGATCTTCTGTGTTCTCGCGCACGACAACTAAGTCTATGTCCTCGTAGCGGCTGGGCACGCCCTTGAGCGATTTGATCGGCCGCAGGTTGGCATAAAGATCAAGCGCTTTTCGCAAGCGGACGTTCGAGCTGACGAAGCCGGTTCCGATCGGAGTCGCGACCGGTCCCTTGAGCGCGACCTTGTTACGCTTGATCGAGTCGATCAGGTCCTGCGGCAACGGGTCGCCAAAGCGCGACAATGCCTCAGCGCCTACCACGAAAGTTTCCCATTCAGCTTCAAAGCCTGTAGCTCTCAGCACCGAGATGGTAGCGCCTGTGACTTCGGGGCCTATGCCGTCGCCCGGTATGAGCGTGATCTTGTGTTTCACCGTGAATGCCTCCTCAAGGACAGGCCCATCGAGCCCTCCGCAAGCGTGTAATCATATACGACCAGCTTCCGGGCAGACAACCGGAGTAGTCCGTGGTCCGTAGTCCGTAGTCCGTGGCGAGCAGTCAGATATCAGCGGTCGGATATCGGCGGTCGGATGTTAGAAGGCAGAGGTCCGAGTCGTTGGGCGACCACGTGCTACGGACTACTGACTACGGACTACGGACGTCCTCCTAATTGACAAAGCCTTCTCCGTCTTTGTAGCCTTTGGTTAACGATCAATTCCAGGCATCGAGACTCGCGAGGAAGACACATGTACGAAGTGATGATCGAAGAAGAATTTTCCGCAGCCCACGCGCTGCGCGGCTACCGAGGCAAGTGCGAAAACCTCCACGGCCACAATTGGAAGGTGGAAGTCTACGTGCGCGGCGAGCAGCTTGATCAAGTCGGCATGCTGGTGGATTTCAAGGAACTCAAAGCAGCAACGCGTCGCGTCATGAAATACCTCGATCATCAAAATCTCAA
>JBGQGO010000500.1:0-4644 GCA_041497455.1 Blastocatellia bacterium
GAAGACGATCAGTGCGAATCTCATCTACACGGCGAATCGAATTCCCGAAATCGCGGATGACATCGTGAACATCGACAACGCGGTGAAGTGGGGCTTCAACCAAGAGTTCGGCACGTTCGAACTGTGGGACGTGATCGGCGTCGAGAAGTCTGCCGCGAAGATGCGCGAAGACGGGCTTGAGATTCCACCGCTTGTTCAGAAGCTGCTAGACTCAGGCAAGAAGAGTTTCTACGAATATCGCGAAGGCCGAACCTTCTATTTTGATCTCGCTTCGTCCGACTACAAAGAAGTTCCGGCTCGCCCGGGCGTCCTAATCCTGAAGTCGCTCAAAGAGCGAGCTGCGGCCATCAAGAAAACCGCGTCAGCTTCGCTGATCGACATCGGAGACGGCGTGGCTTGCCTCGAGTTTCATTCAAAGATGAACGCGATCGGGGCCGACACCATCTCGATGATGAACTACTCGGTCAAGGAAGTTGGCGAGAACTTCGAAGCGCTGGTGATCGGCAACCAGTCGGAGAACTTCTCCGTGGGCGCGAACATCATGTTGCTGCTGCTCGGCATTCAAGAAGGCGAGTGGGACGAGATCGGTATGTCGGTGCGCCAGTTTCAGAACGCGAATATGAACTTGCGCTATTCGGCGAAGCCGGTCGTCGTCGCGCCGCAAGGAATGGCGCTGGGCGGCGGGTGCGAGATCACGGTGCACGGCGACAGAGCGCGCGCCGCGGCTGAGTCCTACATCGGCCTGGTCGAAGTTGGAGTCGGCTTGATACCGGGCGGGGGCGGCGTGAAAGAGATGGTCCTGCGCGCAGTCGAAGATGCAACGCCCGGCGAAGACCTGTTCCCGAAAATCAGAAAAGTCTCCGAGACGATTGCGATGGCTCGCGTGGCGACGTCCGCCGTCGAAGCTCGCGAGCTGGGCTTCTTGCGCGAGACCGATCCGATCACGATGAACCGCGACCGCTTGATCGAAGACGCAAAACAAACGGCGCTGGGGATGGTGCGCGAGGGCTACACGCAGCCTCATCCGCGGACGGATATTCCGGTGCTCGGAGCGCCCGCGCTCTCGGCGATCAAGCTCGGGATTCACATGATGGTTCGAGGCCAGTTTATCAGCGAGTATGACGCGCACGTTGCGAAGAAGCTCGCGTACATAATCACGGGCGGCGATCTGTCGCACAAGACTCTGGTGTCGGAGCAGTACTTGTTGGACCTCGAGCGTGAGGCTTTCGTTTCACTGTGCGGCGAGAAGAAGACTCAAGAGCGGATTCAGCACATGCTGAAGACAGGCAAACCGCTGAGGAATTGATGTTCCTCTCGCAACTCCGCTAGGAGTTGAATGTTTATAGTAACCGGCGTGCAACAGGGACCAACTCCTTTAGGAGTTGAATGTAGAGAGTTGGATGTCGAGCGCTGGAGATGAGCGTAGGGTCAGCGATCGGACGCTTTGAAACCGAATTGTTCAAATGAGGGTCGGATGAATCCGCATGTCAAATCTGTTCGCGCGCTGGACGATTACGAGTTGGAAGTTTCATTCGAGAACGGTGAGCAAAAGAGGTTCGACGTGAAACCGTACCTGTCGCGCGGTATCTTCGTTCGCCTTCGGGAGCGCGCGCTATTTCAGGCAGTACGTGCCGTTGCCGGTTCCATCGAGTGGCCGGGCGGGCTAGACCTGAGTTATGACACGCTCTATATCGGAGGACAATCGATTTCAGATCGGGCAGAGGTCACCGCGGAAGGCAAGCAGTCGACAGGCAAGCAACAAGAGTCGCCTAAGAAGCCCGGCCAATCAGTGATGGACAAACGCAGTCGGTACAAGTCATCCTCGCCGAAGCAATCGATATCGACTGAAGAGGGTCTGGATGTCGCGAGCAAGGTAGTGAGCAAGGCGGAAGAGAACAGTGTTACATGCGCTCTGTGCGGCGGTCTCGCGATGCATGTGTACGGATTCACGCGGGCGACCGTGGATGTGGATTTCATAGCTGCGGGGAGATTGCCACTGCCAGCCACTAGAGAGTTGGAGATGGGCGGCGAAGCCTACACTGTCCGATCAGGCAGACAGAAAGAAATAGAGGTTGATTGGATCATCCGCGCTGATGACAAGAAAGAAGTCTACGAAGCAGCGCTGGCCGGAGCTACATCAACAGAAGACGGGCTGCCGATCATAACGCCTGAGTGGATGGTAATTCTGAAATACCTGGCTGGCCGAGGTAAGGATCAAATTGATCTGCTGTGGTTACTCAGGGAAGAAGGGTTGGTTGATCGCGAGTTGGTTAAGCAACACATCAACAGTCTGTTTGGACGGTATGCGTTTTGGCCGCTAGCGGATATGGATAACTTGTTCCTTGAGGCTGATGTGATGAAAGCGCGAGATCAGAATGGAGAATAGCGATTCGGTCTTTAGGTAAGCCGCTTAGGAGCTAGTGCGGTGCATGTGGCACGGCCTGCTGCGGTCGCATTTGGTGAGGAGGGTAAGCCATGCCGATTCTGTCGATGTTCTACGGCATCGTGGTGCGCATGTACGTCTTTGACAATAAGCGCCACCACCTCCCGCATGTGCACGCGGAGTATTCTGGTGATGAAGCCGTGTTTGTGATTACAACTGGAGAAAAGCTGACTGGCGAGTTGCCCTCCAGCAAGACACGGCTCGTGCAAGCATGGATCGAGATACACCGTGACGAACTGATGGCCGACTGGCAGTTGGCGATCAACGGGGAAGAGGTTTTCAAGATCGAACCCCTGAAATAGGAGGAGGCTATGGACCCGCACGTCAAGTCCGTCCGCGCGCTGGACGATTACGAGTTAGAGGTTTCATTTGAGAACGGCGAGTGTCGAAGATTCGACGTGAAGCCGTATCTTGGACGAGGGATTTTCGTGCGTCTGCGAGACCGCTCACTTTTTCAGGCGGTTCGGGTGGTTGCTGGTTCCGTCGAGTGGCCGGGCGGGCTCGATCTGAGCTATGAAACGCTCTACATCGAGGGTCGACCGATCGGGCTACCGGCTCGAACAAGCGTACGTGAGGGGTAGAAAACGTGAAGAGAATGCTAGCCTTGAGTGTGCGTCAGCCTCTTGCAGAACAAATCATGCTTGGCACGAAGACCGTTGAGTATAGAAAGACACCTACGCGGAAGAAAGAGAGGGTCTACATCTACGCAAGCAAGGGTGTTCGTCCTACCGAGGACTGGAAAGGAATGAATTGCGAACGGGGCGATTTACCGGAGGGCGTACTGGTAGGCACCGTTGAAATTGTGAGTTGCAGAGGTAGCGCTGGCAATTACGAGTGGAGCTTAGCCAATCCACGCCGATTGTCCAAGAGACTCAAGCCAAAGAATCGGCCGCAGCCGGTTTGGTTTTATCCGTTTTGAATGCGTCAACGAAGATGGAAGAACTCAGCAAGAGTTTCGGTTTGACGTTGGAGAAAAAGCAATGAAAGAAGCAGTCATAGTTTCGTCACTACGAACCGCAATCGGCAAAGCGCCGCGCGGTACACTCAAAGACACGAGACCTGATGACATGGCGGGAGCCGTCATCAAAGCAGCCATCGAACGTACGCCGGGGCTCGATCCTGCGATGATCGAAGACGTCATCCTCGGTTGCGCAATGCCTGAAGCGGAGCAGGGAATGAACGTCGCTCGGCAAGCTTCGTGGCTGGCCGGAATTCCAAAAGAAGCGTCGGCGGTCACGATCAATCGATTCTGCTCCTCAGGCCTTCAGGCGATCGCGTTCGCTGCCGAGCGCATTATGGCTGGTTGGGCTGATTGCATAGTCGCCGGCGGGACCGAGTCGATGAGCCTCATTCCGATGGGTGGTCATAAGATCGTGCCCAATCCGACGCTCGTCGAGAATCATCCCGATTTCTATTTGGCCATGGGACTGACGGCCGAGAACCTCGCGCAGAAGTATTCGATCTCTCGCGAGGAAGCGGACGAGTTCTCGTTTCGCAGTCATCAGAAGGCCATCGCCGCGATCAACGAAGGCAGGTTCAAAGATGAAGTCGTGCCGCTGACCGTGAGAACCGTCGAGCTTGACGGCAAGGGGAAGCGAGTCGTGAAAGAGACAACCTTCGATACTGACGAAGGCCCGCGCGCTGACACTTCGATGGAGGCGCTCGGGAAACTCAGACCCGCGTTTCACGCTCGAGGGACGGTGACCGCCGGCAACTCGTCGCAGATGTCGGACGGCGCGGCAGCCGCCGTAGTGATGTCAGCGGACCGCGCGAGAGAGATAGGAGCTAAGCCAATCGCGCGATTGATCGCTTTTGCGACTGCCGGCGTTGATCCCGATTACATGGGCATCGGGCCGGTGGCTGCGATACCCAAGGCGCTTAAGATCGCAGGCCTGACGCTTGATCAAATCGACTTGATCGAGTTGAACGAAGCGTTCGCCGCTCAAGCGCTTTCGGTTGTGAAGGAGCTTGGCATCAATCAAGACAAGTTGAACGTAAACGGAGGCGCGGTCGCGATGGGTCACACGCTCGGCTGCACCGGAGCGAAGCTTACCGCGACGATCTTGCATGAGATGCAAAGGCGAAACGCGCGCTACGGGATGGTGACGATGTGCGTCGGCGGAGGTATGGGCGCGGCTGGCATCTTTGAATTGCTGTGAGACATGTAAGGGCGGCTCTCTGTGGCCGCCCCTCTTACTGAC
>JBGQGO010000501.1:0-4639 GCA_041497455.1 Blastocatellia bacterium
CTGGCGCGGTCTTGGCCGCACCTCCCGCGCGCGCCGTCACGATCACCATCCCCGGCCGAAGCGTCGCCGCGCGGCCTGCTTCATCGATTGTGAGCTTGTTGGTGTCCGACGATTCCCAGGTGAACTTCGCGCCGTGCACGACCTCGCCTCGAATGTCTGAACTCATGGCGACGAATGTCACGGTCTCGCCGACGTAAGCTACTATTCTGTGCGGTGAAACCGTAATCGTCGACACTCGCTCGATTCGGTCGGCCATTCGCACCTGAGGCACAGACCCCAGACTGAACGGCCATATCGGAAACATCGGCACTGGTATGACAATCGGTCCGGAGGGAATCAAGACAACGGGTGCCGACCGAAGCTCGCGGACCGCAGACCCAATCGTTAAGGCTATGGAGCCGGCGGTCGAGTCAAGCGTTGACGCCAGCACTGACACTGGATCAAGTATCGGTTTGAGAGTCACCCAGGGCGAAGGCCAGATAAGCAGGTCGGCCATGATCGCAAGGCAGACCAATCGTCTGAGAATACGGCGCCGAAAGAATATGGAACCCTTTCCGGTGACTGATGAATGCGGCCCTAACTGTTCGCCCTCTACCCCTGAGCCGCGACCGAACAGCCCGCTTCGGAACAGGAGAGCCCCCTTTTCAGCCAGGTGTTTGAAGGTTCGAAGAAAGAGAGAGGCGGAAATATTTGACACCATCGGGAGACTCCTATCCTCAGGTGCGCGTGCTTCCCTGCGGCGTGAAGATGCTCAATCGACTAATCAAACGAAGGCAGTTAGTTCGGGCAGGTTAGCCACAAGCTGGACTGCCTTGTGCCTGAAGGTTAATGGTCAAGAGAAGTGAGGTAGTCTAATCGTTGTCGCACTCCCCGCGTTCACCGAGACTGATTTGTGATTCCAAACACGGGCTTAATTAAGACGGCTGCAATCCTATGCCTGTGTGATTTCGATGTCAAGCAAAATCCTCGTCATCGCAAGAATATTTTCAGGCTGTATCGGACACCGGGACAACTTGGAGTGAGTTCTTCAAACCCTGCCGGGTCGTAATGTCATCGGCTACCTGGGAAACACTAGAGCTACGGGGCGCGCCGCTGATTGAAGCCAGGCTTTGGTTCTGTTAGCTTTGAAACCGAGTCGGGGCCTCGCAACCGTTTGCATTTTCGGCGGCCAGGGCATTGCGATGATTGTTGAAGCACGCTAAAAGAGCTGAGATCGAGAAGCGGCGAGAATACGAGCACTCACTGCTGCCCTCAGTTCCGGAGTAGTCAGTCCCCTACCGTTTGATATGTTCAGCAGCCGGAAGAAACTTGTGATGTGCCAGGCGTGCCGGGGCTTGATTGAAGCCTCTGCAAAAACCTGTCCATTGTGCGGAAGAGAGTCCGTCCCGCCGGCTCGCATCTCCTCCGCCAGCCTCACAACCAGCGGCAATTTCTTCTCGCTCGTAATACTCACCATCAACATCGTGCTGTTCGTGCTGATGTCAATCGTCGAAGTTCGCAACGGGGGCAGCGGCGAAGCATTCATCAAAAGCGCAAGCGGCGGGGTGCTCAACGATTTCGGCGCATTGGTTCCGTCTCTCGTTCGAGCGGGGCAATGGTGGAGACTGGTGACCTTCAATTTTCTGCACATCGGCTTGATGCACTTGATGTTCAACAGCTCGGCGTTGTTCTACATCGGCCCGCAAGTAGAAGGCATCTTCGGTTCGCAGAAGTTTGTGTTCGCATATGTCGCGACCGGCATCGGAAGCGGCGTCGCATCTTGGATGTTACTTCCCGCCGGCACCGCAGGCGCGTCGGGCGCGATATTCGGGTTGATCGGGTTGATGGCCGTCTATGGCTACAGGCTGGGCGGGAGCTTCGGCCGCGGCTTGATGAGACAGATGCTGATCTGGGCGGGGATCGGAATCATATTCGGCTTCTTTATCGGAGCGAATAACGTTGCTCACGTTGGTGGGTTTGTCGCGGGCGGCGCGCTCGGCTTCGTGCTTGAGCCCGATGCGCCCTCGACGGTCAACGCGGCTGGTCGCTGGAACGCTACGGCGATTGGGTGCATTGGTCTGGTCGCGGTGAGTTTCGTTATGGCTGGACGCGTCTACGGAGCCGAGCAAGAGAAAGGGAACCAACGCGAGGCTGCGGTGCGGCGATACCAACGCGCCTACGAGTTCTCGCAGGTCGTTGGAGAAGCCAGGGACTCAGTCAAGGGCTCTTTCGATCTTAGTCGTGAATCCGGCGGCGCAACTCGAAAGGATGCTGTCGAGTTCGCAATCGAGCTGCGGCGGATCGCTGGCGAGCTCGAAAAAGCGCCGGCGATCGACGACCGTAGCGCCGCCATCAAGACTCGGTTGATCGAGCTGCTGAACAAACGTGCGAAGGCTTTCGACCAGGCAGTTAATGATTCGATGATAGGCGCAGCCGTATCTGCTGATCGCGAAGCCTTAGCCGCCGCGTTCAATGATTACTCCGATTGGGAAGACAGCGCGGTAAAGGAGTTTGAAGGGCTGCTCGAACGATAGCCGGCGCTGACCGCCTCATACTGTTTCCAAGCCGCCGATCTCACATCGAGTGGTGAATTCCTACCGATGACTTTGAACCCCATCACGAGCAACCCGCAGTTTAGAGACTGTCCGGTTTGCGGGAATCCAACGCCGGCCGCTACCGCCGCATGCGCCCACTGCGGAGCGCTCTTTGCGACAGCCGATGTAGCAGCCCACGAAGCGGCTACCGAATACAGCTTCCTCAGCGCGCTTTTCACTCGCCCAAACCCATTCACGATGATCTTCATCGGAATCAACGTCGGCGTGTTCGTCTTGATGTGCCTGGCAGGTGGCTTTGCCGTGACCTCAGTCGATCCCGAAGTACTAAGAGGATTCGGCGCGAAGCAAAACAACCTCATAGCCGAGCAGCACGAATACTGGCGGCTGATTACCTCAATCTTCATTCACATCGGATTCATCCACCTGTTCCTGAATAACTACGCGCTGTGGATCATCGGCCGGGAGATCGAACAGATCTACGGCTCGGCTCGCTTTGTAGTGCTATACCTCCTCACCGGGGTGATCGGTTCACTAGGGAGTTACGTCTTCAATCCTCAAGCAACATCGGCGGGCGCCTCGGGCGCCATATTCGGTCTGTTTGGCGTGATGGCGACGTTCGCCTTCAAGTACCGGAGAGAAATCCCCCAGACGCTGAGCCGCGAGATCAGGCGGCGCGTGCTTCCGATCATCGCGATCAATCTGGTGTTCGGGTTTTCAGTCAGAATCGTGGATAACGCCGCGCACATCGGAGGACTCCTATCAGGAGTCGCGCTCGCTCTCGCAGTCCCATACATGCGGCCAACCGAGAGGATCACCCCGCTGCTGTGGCGCGCGCTACAGACTGTCTGTCTAGTTGTGATTCTCGTTTCGTTTGTGGATGCCTTTCGCAACTACAACGGGCCGCCGCTCGCTTTCTCGAATTTGACCAGGCGTCCCGCCCCCACCGTTGTCACATATTATGACAGAATGAGAGACGGCGACCGGTTGCTGATAGAATCCTTCAAATCAATCGACGCCGCGCTCGAGAGGGGAAACGGGGCTGCCGACGTTAAGCCGGCTATCGACTCGATCGAACGAGGAATCCGGGCTGTCAATTCAGCGCCTCGGATTGATCCTAAAGCCGACCAATACCGCACGCGTTTGCTCGAGTTGCTGACCCGGCAGAAGAACATACTGAGTGAGTTCGATCAATCGAGTCAGAAAAATCGGGACAGACTGAGTCAGGAGGAGGAGGCAGTGATCCATCAGCGCGGTCAGTTCCTGTCGGACTATAGCAAGTGGCTGCCTGGGTTCTTGAAGGAGCACGGCTACGAATTAGGTGAAAGCACCGATCGGTGATTTCGTTCGAACATCATCCTTCACATAGCCGCTCGACGTCCAGGATGGGCACCCGCAGTCTCCCGCTCTTGAAGTAACTTCTTGCGGGCCAGCCGAACTTCACGCGCTGCAGCGTGAGACTGTCCTTGCCGTGAGCAACGGGACGAACCTTCTTAGGCTCCAACGCCAGGACGCCTTCGACGCGATCAGCCAACAAGCCCAACTGTGCATCACCCTTCACAAGAATCAAACGCCGCCTGACTGGCTCCTGGCTTACGTTCATACCGAGGTCCATAACCACCGTCATTCGACCGCGCACGCCAGCGATTCCGGCAACTCCGTCAGGCGGATTCGGCAGCGGGGTTATTCGAGGACAGTCAACGACCCCTTCAGTGTGCTCAACACCGATCGCGTACGGTGCGCCGCCAACTTCGAACATCAGCACCGAGACAAGCTCCTGTTTTCGTTCACCAGGATCCTGCCCAACCTCCAAAGGAAACGCAGCCATCATGAGGCGAGCATTCGCGGTCCTGTCGTTAGTCGACTTTGGCATTGCTTTGTGCGTCCGCTTTTACAACCGCATGCTTCTGAGGACCAGAAGGCTCGGCATGTCGAGCACCAGCGCGACGTCCCCCCCCTCCAGGTCGACCGCCCCCACGATGCCCTTCAGCCTGCGCCCGACTGAACCAAGCGACTTCACTATGATTTCGCGTTGCTCGTCGAACTGCTCGACCGCAACGGCCACGTTTCTGTCCGCGACGCTCGTTACCAGCACCGGTACCTTGACC
>JBGQGO010000502.1:0-4607 GCA_041497455.1 Blastocatellia bacterium
CTCAGAGTAAGGCGCTGGGCTACAGTGCATCGGGCGTCGTTACGGCGGTCGGGCGCGACGCTCAGGAGTTTGGCGTCGGCGACCGAGTTGCTTGCGCGGGCGGCGGCTACGCGTCCCATGCTGAAGTCATCTTCGTCCCCAGGAATCTCTGCTGCAAACTTCCCGAAGGCGTTTCTCAGGAATCCGCGTGCTACACCACGGTAGGAGCGATTGCGCTTCAAGGCATACGCCAAGCCGATCCGCGGCTGGGCGAGGCGGTTGCAGTGATCGGGCTCGGGCTCATTGGTCAACTAACAGTCCAGCTCTTGAAGGCCGCCGGCTGTCAGGTGCTCGGAGTCGACATCGATCAGGCTGCGTGCGAGCTCGCCAGGAAGTCGGGCGCCGATTCTGTTGCCAATGATCCAGCGTCGGCGCGGACGGCGTGCGATGCATTGACCTCAGGACGTGGTGCGGATTGCATAGTGATCACTGCGGCCACCAAATCGTCAGAACCGGTCGAGCTTGCCGCCGAGCTTGCGCGCGATCGAGCGCGAGTCGTCGTTGTCGGACTCGTTGGAATGGATGTGCCCCGGCACATCTTCTTCGCAAAAGAACTCGAGCTTCGGCTGTCGCGTTCGTACGGTCCGGGCCGATACGATCCCGATTATGAAGAGAAGGGAAGCGATTACCCGATCGGCTACGTGCGATGGACCGAAAAGCGAAATATGGAAGCGTTCCTGAGCCTGGTTGCTGAAGGGAAGGTCAACACCGATTTGCTTACGACGCAGCGCTTCGCTGTCGAGCAGGCGACACAAGCGTACGATCTCATACTGAACGGAGGCGAGCGGGTTTGCGGGGTGGTGCTCGAATATCCAAGCGGCGATCAACAGCGTACAAACCCAACAAGGGAAATCCGAGCGACGTCCGCCAGGGCTGGCGAGATCGGCATCAGTTTCGTCGGCGCCGGCAACTTCGCTCGCGGAGTGCTGCTGCCGATCATCAAGCGCGCGGCGAAGGTTCGGCTTCTCGGGGTCGGCGCCGCAACCGGTCTCAGCGCGAAGAACACGGCTGAGCAGTTCGGCTTTTCTTTTTCGACCACTGACTATCAAGAGATACTCGGCGATGAGAGGTCCCAAGTCATCTTCATAGCTACGCGGCACGATTTGCATGCGCAGCTTGCAGCAGAGGCGTTGAGACGAGGTAAGCACGTGTTCGTCGAGAAGCCGCTTGCCATCACCGAGGAAGGACTCCGCGAAGTGATTGCCGCCGCGCGCGAATCGGACGGACTGCTGATGGTCGGCTACAATCGCCGCTTTGCTCCCATCGCGAAGAAGATTAAGGAGCGGTTTGCAAGTCGCGCTGCGCCGATGACCATCGTATACCGCGTGAACGCCGGCCAGCTTCCTCGCGATCACTGGACTCACGACCCGGTCGAAGGCGGAGGACGCATCATAGGCGAGGCGTGTCATTTCATCGACTTCGTTCAATATCTGACCGGCGCGTTGCCGGCGCGAGTGAGCGCCGAAGCCGTGTCCCGAACTCGGGCGGCGGGCACGGTTGATGACAGCACGGTGATCTCGATGAGTATGACGGATGGCTCTGTTGCGTCGATCGTCTATACCGCGAGTGGTGACCGGTCGGTAGCCAAAGAGCGCCTCGAGATATTCTGTGACCAGAGCGTCGCGACAATCGATGACTTTCGGACCGGGTGCTTCATTCACGATAGAAAGACAACGAAACTCGGCCGGCGCGCGCAGGATAAGGGCCACGCCGCTGAAGTCGCCGCATTTCTGGATGCCGTCCGCGGCCTCACTGGCGCTCCGATCGAACTTGAATCGCTAGTCGCGACGACGCTGGCGTCATTTGCGGCTGTTGAATCGGTGAGAAGCGGAGCCGCAGTGACCGTCGATTTGAACTCGGTGTTGTTGTGACGATGAAGAGCACGAGCGCAGCGTACGCCCGAACCTTCAAGGAGATTATGATGAAGTCAGTCAGGTTGGTTTGGATATTGGTTGCTGTTGGCTGTTTGAGTTTGTCGGCGCTGGCTCAGGGCTCGGCGAAGGTAGTGAAAGTGACTCCAGGGGAATCGGTTTACAAGGTCAAGCGAGGGGGATCGGTTCAGATCGCAGTGATCATCGAGGTTGATAACGGCTACCACATAAACTCGAATCGGCCAGCGGAAAAATACCTGATCCCCACGGCCCTCAAGATCGAGCGCGCTGCCGGCCTCACGACAACGCCTGTCATCTATCCGAAGGCGAAGCTGCAGAAGTTCGAGTTCTCACAGAAACCCTTATCGGTCTTTGAAGGAAAAGTGGTTTTGAAACTCACCGCCCGCGCGCCTGGCTCGCTGGCGCCGGGCAGTCAGACGCTAAAGGTAAAGCTGACCGTGCAAGCCTGCAATAACCAACTGTGTCTCCGGCCCCAAACGATTGACGTGAGCATTCTGGTTCAAGTGGAATAAATAGGGACAATCAAAGGCCGCGCACTCCAAAACCGAGATGATTGATGATGATTGCGAGCATGCGTTATCAAGACTTCTTCGATACTGCCGAAGCGAGTCCTGGGCTGGTTACGACCCATATGATGGACTGAACAGCCCGCTTGCTCACTCGTTTCTCTTCAATAACAAACTTGCCAGGACCGCGTTGACTCAGATGGTAAAGCGTAGTCCTTTCAACCTGCGCCCGATTCTCGGCATAAAGAAAGAACTGAATCCAAAAGGAGTGGCCGTGGCCGCGCGAGCGCTAATGTTACTCGCCGATCGGGATGGACGCCGCTTGCCTCGCGACGTGCAAGACGCGTCCGAATACCACCGTGACGGCGTAGAAGCGGACTTCAGCTTCTTGATGAGCCGCCTCGCGTCACTTCGAAGTGCGAATCACGCCGAGGCGTGTTGGGGTTACAACTTCGACTGGCAGTCGCGTGCATTCTTCGCGCCCCGGGGCACGCCCAATGTTGTCTGCACGGTGTTTGCCGCTCACGCATATCTGGATTGGTATGAAAGAACCGGCAGCGAGTCCGTTCTT
This sequence comes from Blastocatellia bacterium, assembly GCA_041497455.1. GTDB lineage: Bacteria > Acidobacteriota > Blastocatellia > UBA7656 > UBA7656 > Onstottus_A. The sequence continues at coordinate 3,009 of JBGQGO010000502.1, forward strand.
GAAATGGCGAAGAGCAGTTGCCGGTTCTTGCTCGATCGGCTCAATCGGACGAAGGATAGTGACGGTCACTGTTTCAGCTATACGCCGTTGGATCATTCGAGAGTGCACAACGTGAACCTGCTCGCCGCGGAGCTGTTGGCGCGCACGTTCACGAAGACCGGCATCGACGAGTACCGCGACGCGGCGGAGCGAGCGGCCCGATTCACACTTGCCCGGCAGCGCCGCGACGGCTCGTGGCTTTACGGAGAAGCTGAATCGCAGGCGTGGATCGACAGCTTTCACACGGGGTTTGCGCTGGTGTCACTCAAGCATTTGATTGAATACCTGGACGAGCGCGGCTGGAGAGCGGCGCTTGATGCCGGATACCAGTTTTACGAGAAGAGTTTCTTTCTTGCGGACGGCACACCCGGGTACTATCATGACCGGCTGAACCCTCACGATGTCCATAGTGCAGCGCAAGGTGTGATAACGTTCGTCGAAATGACAGATCTGATGCCTAACGCCAAAGCGATGGCCAGTCGAGTCGTGAGATGGGCTCTAGACAGGCTTCAAGATCCCACGGGTTTCTTTTACTTTCAAAGGCATCGTTTCTACACAATCAAGACTTCGTACATGCGCTGGGCGCAAGCGTGGATGCTTTACGCGCTCAGCCTTTATCTCTCCCGGAATCGGATAAGCGAAAATGTCTGAACACGCAGCCGCCGTGGCTGACCATGCAATCAAATCCGGCACGCGCAAGCGAGGCGCGTTCGCGAGTATCTTACCGGTCACCGCGCTTGTTCTTGTCGATATCGTCCTGTCGGTCGCGGTCTTCGTGATCTCATACAAGCTTCGCCAGCATACGGACCTGTTTCTGTGGCGGCCTCGAAAATCCTTCTGGCCGGTCGGCGTAGTTAACGACTTCGAGCCCTATCTGGGGTTTCTGTTCTTCGTGCCGCTGGTGAAGGTTTACATGCTGCGCAGGTACGGGCTGTACCGGCTGCGAGGCGAGTTCTCGTTTGGTGACGACTTTGTGAAGATCTTCGGCGCATCGACGCTGGCGTCTCTGGTGTTGGTGCTGATCGCGTTTCTGTTCCGACAGGGATTCGCCTATCGCGAAGGTCATTTCGTCTGGCTCGACTATTCCTATTCGCGGCTTGTGTTCGTTTACGATTGGCTGATAGCGGTCGCCGCTTTCTTTGTGGTCCGGTCGGTCGTGCGCGTCGTCCAGATTCTCTACCGGTCGAACGAGCGAAACTTGATTCCCACGGTAGTCGTCGGCTGCGGTGAGATGGCTCAAGTGTGTGTATCGGAAATCTCCGAGAAGCGGCGGCTCGGGTACAAGCTCGTGGGAGCGGTGAGGGCGCGGGTCAACGAGGACGCGGCTGCGCTTACAAAGTACGGCGTGAGGATGCTCGGCGGTTTCGACGATCTGGCGGAGATCGTGAAGCGATACGGCGTCGAAGAAGTGCTGATCACCGACACGCGAATCAATCCTCGAAAGATGTTCGAGGTGCTGATGGAATGCGGCCGCGACCATCACATCAAGTACCGCGTGATACCAAACCTCTTCGACTGCCTGCCCGGCAAAACCGAGATCGCGACGATCGGCTCGCTGCC
>JBGQGO010000503.1:0-4598 GCA_041497455.1 Blastocatellia bacterium
CTCCCAGGCGGAAGCTGCGCCGCCTCGATGCGCTTGCGGTAAGCTTCAGCGCCGCGCCATTCGCCGCTGGCTACGCGTATCACCAGACGGGGTGAGTTCCAGAACGTGTCGAGGTAGGTCTTCTTGTCACCGCGAGTGAGCGCGGTCGACCACTTATCGAATACCTCGCGAACCTCGCGCTCTACATCGGCCGATTTCCTGGTTGATTGTGCTCCAGCGATGGTTAAGGTGCTCGCCGCGAGCATTGCGATGATCGGCAATAACAAAAGTCTTGGTTTCAAAACACTTTCTCCTGGTTAGATTTCTTCGACTGCTACTTAAACACAACGATGGACCCGGTGGCAATCGGTGCACTGTTGAACTCGCGGTTCGACTTCGGCGCTCAAATGGCGTTTGCCGGGACGGGATGCTAAGCTGAACGCACGGAAAGCGAGAACGCATGACAAATGACATCACACAAACGAACCTGCGGCTGCACTACACGATTATGTGCGAGGACGTGAGAGTCGAGATCAACCACAAGCTTAGTCTGATGGGCATCTTCTATGCGATGCAAGTGCCGCAACTGCCGGTCACCTTGCTGAAGCTGGTCATCCTCAATCACTGGTCCGGTGAGGGGCAGTACCTTTCTGAAGTGCGCATATTGACTCCTGATCGCGTGCACCCGGTGGCCGTGTCCGCGCCCTCGCCGTTTCAAGTTCCGCCTGACGGGTATGCCGATAACGTAACTATCTTCGCCAACGTCACCTTTCCGACATCGGGCAGCTATGTCGTTCAGTCGCTCATCAATTCAAACGTCTTCGCCGAGCAGGCGCTTCACATCAGCGACGCGAATCAACAACAGTCCGTCGAGAGCAGCGAGACGATCCAGTAGCCGCATTCGGCATTGACCCTCCAACGAGCCACGATATAGGCTTTCACCGGAACGATGGAAGCCATCTACGCGATGGCATTCATCGCACCCCAGGTCGGCGCGGCTCCATGCAAAGAGAACAACTGCTCAACCTGTTAGATCAGCAGGCGCGTGATGCTTTCGAAGGCGCAAAGCAAATCGCGCTCGCCAGTGGCGGACTCGTGACGCCGCTTCACATCGTGGTGCGTGTGCTGCAGTCGCAAGGCTTGGGGCAAGAACTATCGTCATTGCTCCAGTCCGCGCGCGAAGCGATCGGCGCCAGTTGCTCCGAGGCTTCAGAATCAGTCACAGTTTCGAAGGAAACCCAGACTACCATTTCCGAAGCAGGTCAACTCGCCCAGCTCGATGGCTGTGCGCGTGCCACGCCGGCGCATCTGCTGCGCGCCGCGCTACGCAGTCAGACGGTTAAGGAAGCTTTGGGCGAGGTGGCGCGGTTCGAGCAGATGGCCGAGCAAGTCGCTGCCAAAACAATTCAACAGGCTTCCAGACACAAACAATCAGACGCGGAGCCGGATACTCAACCACCGCCTGGCCGAACGACGGAGCCGGCTGACGCGTCATCACGTCCGGTGCGCGCACTCACCGGCGCGTTGCACGATTACTGCGCCGATGTTGCGGAAGAGTCGCGCGCGTCTTCTTCGCATCCCTTCGTGGGGCGCGAGCGCGAGATAACCGCCGTGCTCGAAACGCTCTGCCGCAAGCTCAAGAGCAACCCCTTACTCATAGGCAAGCCCGGAGTTGGCAAAACGGCGTTGGTGATCGCAGTGGCTTCGCGTCTGTGGGGCGGCGACGTGCCACAACGGCTGCGCGGTAAGCGCATACTCGAAGTCTCGCGCTTGCGATTGCTCGCCGACGCGAAGTTCGCCGGCGAAACAGAGGAGCGACTGAAAAAGCTCCTTGAAGACGTGCGCCGCGCCGGCGACGTGATTCTGTTCTTCGACGAGATGCACACGCTGCTGAGCGCGGGCGGAGCGGGCGGGACCGGCGATATCGCCAACCTGCTGAAGTCATCGCTGTCGAAAAGCGAGATCACCTGCATAGGCGCAACGACACTTGCGGAGTATTACAAATACATCGCGCGTGACGAAGCTCTCGCGCGGCGCTTCAGCACAATCACCATCGAAGAGCCGTCGCCTGAAGAAACCCGCCGCATCCTACTCGAGACGCGCAGCGCGTTCGAGACTTATCACGGCCTGAAGATCGACGACGAGATCATCGCGTTGATCGTCGAAATGGCCGAGCGTTACCTGCAATCGCGCAGCTTCCCGGACAAAGCGTTTGACCTCCTCGATAAGGCAGCCGCAAAGGCTGCGATTGCGGGACACCCTCACCTCACGCGCGAATGTGTGACCGAAACCCTGTCTGAGACCACCGGGCTGCCTCTTGAAATGATGGATGAAGACCCGGGCGATCGGCTCGAGCGATTGGAAGAGGTGCTCAACTCCGCCGTGCCCGGCCAACAACGCGCTTCCCGCGATGTCGCGCGCGTCGTGCGCATCGCAAAGCTCGGGCTCGAGATCAGACCCGAGCAGCCCGACGGTGTCTTCTTGTTTGTCGGTCCCGAGGGCGTTGGCAAGCACGAGATGGCTACGGCGCTCGCGAAGTTTTTGTACGGCTCTTCGCAGAAAATGATCGAGTTCGACATGAGTCAGTTCACTGAAGTCTGGTCGATCTCGCGGCTGATCGGCGCCGAGCCGGGCTACGTCGGCTACAGCGACCGCAGCGGTTTGCTGTCGAGAGCGGCCGAGGATAACCCGCACTCGGTGCTCTACTTCAGAAACATGGATCTGGCTCACGCGGTGGTTCAGCAGTTTCTGGGCGAAGCGTTCGAGCAGGGGCGGTTCACCGACGCGACCGGCGCAAGGATCTCGCTTTCAAACACGACGGTTGTGATGTCGCTTTCTCAAATCAGCGAGACCATCAAGCACTCGCAGATGGGTTTCGTGCACAACGGCGAGAGCGAAGAGCGGCGCTTGACGGGAGACCTGCGAAGGACCGGAAGCCTTCACCTGAGGGAGCGCGGGGCGGGATTTGGGATCAACGAATCGCTTGCCGCGACGATTGACGAAGTGATTGAGTTTCAAGTGCTCGATCGCGAGGCAACGGAACGGATAATCGCGGAGCGGCTCGACGCGCTCAGCGCGAGACTGACCTCTTCGCAGCCGGTGGTCATAAACATGCGCCCTGAACTCGCGAGCTTCTTCGCCGAACGGCTGACGAGCGAACGCAAGAGCCTGGCGCAGCTCGAACGCCTGCTCCAGGAGACGATCATTATCCCGTTCACTCACCTGCACCTTGACCGGCACGCCGTGGGTGCGAGGCCCGAGGTAGTGATCAGCATCGAGAACCAATCGGTAAGAGTCAGGGTTTAGAGTTCAAGCTTTAGCTTGCCGAGCAACCTGAAGGTTGAACTCTGAACTTCCATCGGTAATAGGGAATGGAATTCAAAACCGAAGCTCACCAAAGAGTATACGAGAAGACTCGCGGCTATCTGCACACGCTGTTTGGTGAGGTAAACGTCAAGGTAATGGACGACACGTTCGTCTTGCAGGAGGGCTCAACGTTCGTCTACGTTCGCACGTTCCCGATCGGAGAAAAGAAGTCAGGCGTGGAGGTCTTCGCGTACGTCGTCGTCGATGTGGAGGTGACCGAGCAGTTGATGCGTTACCTGCTCACCTACAACCTGCGTTTGATACTTGGCGCGTTTGGGCTGGCTCGCGGCGAAGGCGACAAAGGCACGGTGCTTCTTACTCATACGATACTTGGCGATTCAATGGACCGCGAGGAGCTGTACGGAAGCGTGTCGGCGATCGCGAGAGTCGCAGACGATCTGGACGATCAGATAATCACGGCTTTCGGCGGACGGACCGCGCTCGATAAGCTGATGTCGGGCAAGAAAGAACCGGTCGAGTATTGGGAATGAGCCGGCGGCTTCGGTGTCTGCAAGCAGCCAGAAGTGCGAATTGAAAATTGAAAATTGAAAATTTGGGGTCGGGCTTTCATGAACTCCACAATTTGCGATTTTCAATTTGCGATTTTCAATTTTCAATTCTCAATTTTCAATGTTTTCTGTTCCAGACTTGCATCGAGACGATCTCTTATGCTCAAAGTTGGACTCACAGGCAGCATTGCGGTCGGCAAGAGCTATGTGGTTTCGGTGCTGGCCGAGCTTGGCTGCGTGACGTTTGATGCCGACAAAATAGCTCACTCGGTTATGGAGCCCGGCCGCCCGGCTCACGCAGACATCTCGCGCGAGTTCGGAGTAGGTGTTCTTGCTCCGGACGGCTCGATCGATCGCCAGAAGCTGGGCGCAATAGTGTTCGCGGACGAAGCGCGCCGGCTACGGCTAAATGAGATCGTTCACCCGCGCGTGCTCGAAGAACAGAACCGGTTGCTGCAAGCAGCCGAAGCGAAGAATCCGGACGGCATCGCCATCATCGACGCGGCGCTGATGATCGAGTCCGGCGGCTACAAGCGCTTCGACAAGCTGATCGTCGTCCACTGCGGCCGCGAGACCCAGATCGAACGATTGATGCGGCGCAATCAGATCACTCGCGAAGACGCCGAGCGCAGAGTCGCTGCGCAGATGTCGTCGGAGGAAAAGCTGCGCTACGCGGACTACACGATAGACACCTCCGGAACATTTGAGAACACTCGACAACGCGTTGTCGAAGTCTACGAGGAG
>JBGQGO010000504.1:0-4573 GCA_041497455.1 Blastocatellia bacterium
CGCAGCTATCAACGCTACAGTGCATAGTGCTGCGATTGCGAAAACCACGTACACGGCGGACGAGAATCCCCGAAGCGTCAGTCGCACGTCGCGCGCGAGTTGCGCTGCAACCACAGGTTGAAGTCTCCGTTCAAGGGCGCGCTCGATCCTGAAGGTTGAGCGTGTAGCTGACTGCAGCCGCCTGGCGTATTCGATATCCGAACTGCGCCAACGCGTGTTCAAGAAATGAACGAGAGAGTAAAGGATCAGAATCCAGACGAGGCAAAGCGGAGATAGCCAGAGTTCAAAGCTCGAAGAGAAAGTCGACGGCCTGAGCACTATCGTCAGCAACAAGCCGCCAAGAATGCCGTTGAACAACAGAACAAGGAGCGCGGCGGCCGCCGCGCGCGAGCTTTTAGTGCGCCCCCAGTGAATCCAGTTGAGCGCGCCCAGTGTTTCGGAAAGCGAAGTGACGGCGACGAAGCAAAGAAGCGGCGGCAGATCAAGCGCGCGCATCAAGGCGATTTCGCCGAACGCCGCGCGGGCGATCAAGGTTGCGGCTGCTACTGCTCCGGTTCGCGCGGCTCGCGTCGCGAGGGCCGCGTGCAGGTGCGCCGCGGCGGAAACGGGAAGCGCGTCGAAATAGGATTCGGGACGACGCGTATGATAGATTTCTGCGCTTGCGCGTGAGAGGCTCAATCCAACGAGGCTCAGGTTGAATGCCGTCGCCAGCATAACGGTGAGTATAGGTGAGGGCTGGAGCTCGGGCAGATTCTCCGCGAGCCGCACGACCGTGAAGTAAGTGATTCCTAACACAACCGGCGCCAATATCAGCCAGGCGTAGACGTGTTGTCGCGCCCAGCGGAGCAGGGAACGCGTAGATGCGCCGATCAGCAGCAAAGAGTTTTTCACGTCGAAAGCCAGCGGATCGTCACGCTAGTTCACACTCAGCAGCTCTACCTCGAATATGAGCGTGGCGTTAGGGGGAATAGTTGGCGGGCTACCCGCAGCCCCATAGCCAAGTTTGGCGGGGATAATGAGCCTTCGCTTGCCGCCAACTTTCATTGTCATCACGCCTTCGTCCCAGCCTTTGATGACGGAACCGGTGCCGATGCGAAACGGGAACGGCTGGCCCCGGTCCACAGAGCTGTCAAACTTTGTTCCGTTCTCAAGCGTGCCGGTGTAGTGCACGGTGACATTCTGGCCGGCCCTTGGGCTGTCTCCAGTCCCCACGACCTCGTCGATATACTTGAGTCCCGAAGGGGTTGTCACCTCGCCAGGGGTCGAGCTTCCTCCGCCACGAAATATGACAAAGAGCACAGCGGCGACCGCAACTGCCGCGATGACGAGGAACGCGATCGCCATTGTCATTTGATTGGACTGGTTCTTTGAAGAATAAGTGCTGCGGGATGAGCCCCCGCCTTTTCTGGTCTTTCGCTTTCTGCTCTTCGGCAAAACGCTGTTCCTCCATTTTCTGTTTAGAGTTCAAGCTTTAGCTTGCGTTCAGTGCAGGCAATCTAAAGATTGAACTCTGAACCTTGAACTCTGAACGCTACTTCGCACTAGTGGGCGCGCGTACCGCCCGGCCCGGATTGACATCCGATTGTAGCTTGGCATCTTTCACAACAAACACTCCGCCGACCAATACGTGCGTGATACCTTCTGAGTACTTCGCCGGCTCCTCGAAAGTCGATCTGTCGATAACAGTCCGCGGGTTGAATATTGTGAGATCGGCATCGGCGCCGACTCGAATGCGGCCCTTGTTCTTCATCATCGGCGCGATGCGCTCCAATCTTTGCGCGGGCATCAAGGTCATCTTGCGCAGAGCATCCATCAGAGTCAGCGCTTTCAAGTCGCGCACGTAACGGCCGAGAACGCGCGCGTATGAGCCGGACCCGCGAGGATGACCCTTGCCGTTTTGCAAGCCGCCGTCGCTCGCGATCATTGTCAGAGGACTCGCCACCGCGATTCTTGCGATCTCTTCGGGAATCGCGTGACCGATGACGGCGCCGCCCGTCTTCCGGTATCTGGCGAAACTCTCCGCTGTGAGTCGCTCGCCAGTCGCCACCCATTGCAGGTCTTTGTAGTCAATGCCCAGCGCTTCCTTCCATCCTTCGTCGTAGATGGCAGATTCGATCATAGTCTGCGTTGCAGTGTACGGGTAGCACTCGGTTGTCACATCGAGGCCGCGCGATTGAGCTTCGCCGATCATTTGAAGCAGGAGCGGCGTCGCGCGAAGGCCCATGCTGCTGATGTGAACCACGTGCAGCGGCGCGCCGGTGATCGCCGTAGCGGACAGCACTTCTTCGAGCGCCCGGATGCTGTTGGTCGGCTCTTTCAAACCGGCGTAGCGCATGTGCACGAAGCAAGGCGCGCGGTGTTTGGCGGCGACGCGGAACATCTCGAGTATCTCCCAATGCGAAGCCGCGGCGGTATAGTTGATGCCGAAGCCAACGCCGAGCGCGCCTTGCTTCAAGCCTTGCTCGATCCGCCGCTTCATTTCTTCGATCTCGGAGTCCGAAGCGGCTTTGTGAGCGGCGTCACCGCTTGGTAGAAAGACCCCCGGATCGCGCATCACCGCTATCCGTGCGGGAATGTGGCCGATGCTTGCACCGTAGTTGATCAGCGCTTTGCCGTCGCGCTGAGCGTACCACTGATCCGCGTCGCCGGTTCCGACTTCAAGCTCGAGCGCGGTAGTGACTCCGTCCATCGCCTTGAAGCGATAGTTCTCCTGATCCTGGCCGTGCGAGTGCAGATCGATAAAGCCCGGCGAGACAACGAGTCCGGTTGCGAGAACAGTGGTGCGGCCGCGCATGCTCTTCTCGCTGATGGCCTGGATCGTGCCGTTGCTGATGCCGATGTTGCGGATTGCGTCGAGCCTGGACTCGGGATCAATGACTCGGCCGTTAAGTATGACTACGTCGTATTCGGGCTCGGCCGCCGACGAAGCGATGTCGATTCGCACGAGCGCACAGGCCGCGGCTACGACATAGCATAGCAACGCGATGATACGACGCCTGCCACGAGCATCACGGTGAGTCATAAGTTTTCCTCCTCTTTGACCTGTCGGGGTCCGGACGGCACTGCGAATATTGAAGGCGAAATATAGCATGGAGCTCGGGCTTTAGCCTGTCTTTCTACGGCAGAAAACGAAAGACCAGGCTAAAGCCTGAACTCCATGCTCTTATGGGGGGCAGTACCTGAATCCTCGGTGTCGCGACGATCGAGAACTCCGGCCACCCGTTGAATCGCGGAAAGTAGAGGAAGGGGAATGCTGATGAGGGAGATGCCAACCAGGTATGCAGGTCTCAGAATGCCGAGGAAACTGACCCTTAGGGACTTCACGCTTAAAGCTGACCTGTCGGCTCGCCTTGCAAGGGCTTTGGGTTAGGTGGAGACTTGCAATAATCGGACGGCGGACTTAACACTGAACGGTCGTGCGGACCGTCTATTCGGCACGCAGCACGATCAGCGGGTCGATAGACGTGGCACGGCGGAGAGGCACCCATACGCTCAGCAGCGCAACGAGGCCAATCAGAGCGAAGGCGAGGCTGAGCAGCCATGCGTCGGCTGACGCCACGCCAAAGAACAGCCCGGCGAATACGCGGGAGATCAGAAAAAGCAGGACGCCTCCCAACACAGATCCGAGGACCAACAGACCGGCGACTTCGCGCATGAACAGCCGAGCAATAGCGCCGCGTCCGGCCCCGAGGGCCATCCGAATACCGATCTCGGTCCGGCGGCTCGTGACATAGTAGCTCAGCAAGCCAAACAGACCGATGGCGGCAATGACCAGCCCCAGCACGCCGAACGCGACGGACGTGCCCGCGAGCAGCCGCTCCTGGATCAAAGCGACACCCCATTGCGCCGACATCGTCCGCATCCATAGCGGAAACTCCCGGCCACCCGCGCGAACCGCGCTCCGAACCGCCTCGGCCAGCCGCTCGGGTCGATTGTCGGCGGCCCGCACGAACAGGAACGGAGAGCCCTGGGGATGATCCCAGTAATTGAGGTAGAGAACCGGGCGTTGTGTCTCTTGGGGTTTGGCGAGGCGTGCGTTCGCCGCCACACCGATGACGGTCGCATCTTGGTTTGAATCGGCGCCGACGCGCACGCGGCCTCCGATCGCGTTCGCACCAGGAAACAAACTCTTCGCGAGCGACTCGCTCAGAATGGCTGTGCGGCCGCTGTCATTCTCGACGCCCGGCCGGTCGGGCGCGGCAACGGCCGAGCCGCGGGTCGTACGCGTAAACGTCTGACCCTCCTTCAGGGCAATGCCCATGGATTCGAAGAACCGATCGCTAACTGACCAGATCGCCGCGGACGTGGGAGTCTCTCCCGCCGCTGACGGAATCCGCTCGACGTTATCGCTGAACGCTGCCCCTAACGGCATCCAGGCGGCGACACTCGCGGCTCGCACGCCTGGAACCGCTTCGAGACGGGTAAGTAGCTCGTCATGGTAGCCGCCGTCAGCCGCCGGGGCGCCGGGCACCGGAAGCAGGAGGGTGGCCAAAGCGGAGTCGACGGCAAACCCCGGATCGACGTGGTAGTACTTCTCCAACGTGCGCACGAACCGCCCAGCGCTCCCGACGAG
>JBGQGO010000505.1:0-4569 GCA_041497455.1 Blastocatellia bacterium
AGCCATATCCACTTCATGCCTCAGTCTGGATGCCGCGATAGGGATCGGGGGCGTGCCTCGCGGGCGAATTGTGGAAATCTACGGCCCGGAGTCGGGCGGCAAGACGACGCTTGCGCTTCACATCGTTGCACAAGCCCAGATTGCGGGCGGTGTAGCGGCTTACATCGACGCCGAGCATGCTATGGATGCTCAGTACGCGAAGAAGCTGGGAGTCATCGTCGATGACCTGTTCATTTCGCAGCCAGACTCGGGAGAACAAGCGCTCGAAATCGCGGAAGCTCTGATCCGATCCGGCGGGGTCGACGTGCTGGTGATCGACTCCGTTGCAGCGCTTGTCCCTCGCGCCGAATTGGAAGGCGAGATGGGAGACTCGCTGCCGGGACTTCAAGCGCGCTTGATGTCGCAGGCCCTTAGAAAGCTCACTGCAGTGGTTGCCCGCTCAAACACGTGCTTGATCTTCATTAACCAGATCCGAGAAAAGATCGGCGTGATGTTTGGCAATCCCGAGACGACGAGCGGAGGCCGCGCGCTGAAGTTCTACTCCTCAGTCAGGCTTGAGATTCGCCGAACCAGCACGATCAAGGACGGCGATTCAGCAGTCGGCAATCGCACAAAGGTTAAAGTGGTTAAGAACAAAGTCGCTCCTCCGTTCAGAGAGGCCGAGTTCGACATAATGTACGGCGAAGGCATTTCACACGAGGGTGACATGCTGGATCTTGCGGTCGAAAACAAGATCGTTGAAAAGAGCGGCGCTTGGTTTAGCTTCAGGGGCGAACGGCTCGGACAAGGACGCGAGAACGCCAAGAACGTGATCAAATCAGACCCCGCAATTTCCGGTCGTATAGAGGCAGAGGTCCGAGAGGCTCTCGGACTCCCCGCGGCCACCCCGGAAGAGTCTGCGGCGGGAGCGACTGCCGGGTCCTCGAAAAAGGCCGGCTCAAAGGACTAGGCCCTGGGAGCGCAGGCATCCTTGCCTGCCTGGCGTTGCGCGACAAGGAGAATTGGCGTTTGCGGAATGAGGCAGGCACGGATGCCTGCGCTCCCAGGTACCCACAGCGTCGGCATGTGCCCTTGCCCCAACATTTGATGTTGACCTTGGATTGAACTTTCTGATAGTATCGCGCCCGACTCACCAGGATGCCCCCCATTCTTCGAGGTGGTTTTACAATGAAATGTCATGGTTGCGGACATGAGTTTCCGAACACATCTACGCGCTGTCCACGTTGTCATCGTTCCACATTAAAGCGGGGCCGCACGTCTACAGATTCAAGACTGTTAGAGTTTCCCAGAAGGACTCGCGTGGCGCCGCCTGCTGAAGCGACAACGCGTCCGCTTCCGGCGTGGCGCGTTGAACTCAACGAGAAGGTCCGAGCGATCAGAGCCAATCGCGGCGCTTCCAGCGCGACAGTTGACACGCCCGCCGAAGAGTTGGTTAAGCCGTTCGAGGCGGACCCTCGGACCGCTGGCACTAGCGCACTACAGAATGAGACTCGAAGCTCTTACGCGAGGGACGCGAGCGTTCGCGCCGCGGCCCCTCGATCCGAGTCGAGCCAACCGGCGGCTTCGACCGCGACTTCTGGCCGGCGATCCAGCAATAATATCGTGGAAGCCGCGCTAACGCGCGTGAAGCGCGCTACTGAAAACGCCAGCCGCGCCGCGCTTCCCAAGATAGAACCTGCGCGGTCCATTCAAGCGAGCACGCAAGTCTCGCTGGCGGTCGATCGGCAAGCAACCGCCCGAGCTCTGGATCCCCTGCCCGAAATAGAACCAAGAGTCGAGTTCACACCCGCGCCGAGGCCCGAGGTTGTTCAACCTCCGGTTATCAAACCCGCACGTGTCGAAGCAACCGCCGCCGCTGAATCCAGCGTCTCGGAAACATCATATGCCGACGACGCGGCCGAGCCGTCTCCGATATTGGCCCTCGATGAGATTGAGCCTCTCGATTACCTGGAGGCTGAGGTTCGGAAAGTTGATAAGGCGCTTGGTGCTGAGTTTCTGCGAAACGAGAGTCCTTCAATCGTCACCCACGCAGTGATTGGCATCGTTGACCTGCTAGCCGTGGCGGTAAGCTGCTCGCCGTTCCTGGCCTTTATCATGATTGCCGATGGCCGCTTCTCGATTGGACAGACGCGGCTTGCTTCGGGAGCCATCGCCGCGCTGATCGCATTTTTCTACCTGGCGCTGACCCAGTGCCTCTGCGGCAGAACGTTCGGTATGATGCTTACCAACACTCGGGTTGTGGATGCGCAAGCGTTTGAAGCTCCCTCCCCTTCCCAGGCATTGCTGAGAACCGCCGGGTATTTCGTTGCGGCCGCACCAGCGCTGGCCGGGATCATCTGGGCCGCGTTCGATTACAAGCATCGAGGGTGGCAGGATTTCATTTCCGGAACCGTGGTGGTTCGGGACTTCTGAAACAGATTTGCGCGGCAACCGGCGGACTATTTGCACGCGTGGTCATTTCTTCCCATGTCCTCCTCAAGTAGTATTGCTGCGTGGATAACTTCTACCTGTCGGCGCTCGTGCAAGAAATAATACCAGAGGTGCAGGGGCGCACCGTCGCGCGGGCATCTCTGGAAGCCTCGACCCTCCTCATCGACCTGCGTCTAACCTCTGGCCGTCAATTGCTGGCTTCGCTAGATCGAACCACCCCAGCTCTCTATCTTTCAAACGAGATTGCGTCTCAACCTTCCAAGGGAAAACGCACCTCGACTTTCTTCCTTTCGCTCGTGCGCAAACATGTCGTTGACGCGAGGCTTGTGAAGTTCTGGAAAGAGCCTCTGGACCGGATCGTCCACATCGATTTCGAGAAACTGGACGCGGGTGACAACAAAATCCAAATCTCGCTTCGGCTGGCCTTCACCGGACGCTCGGCTAACGCCTATTTAGCCGACGCCAAGGGAAACGTCATTGGAATGCTGTTCGAACAAAAGCCGGCGGATCGATTGGTCCAGTCGAACCCATCCATCGAGACTCTCGACCCTGCAAACCTGACTAGGGAGCTGAGCGATTCAATGGCCGAATCCGAGGTGCTCGAACATTTTTTTGGAGCCGGCTCGATATTCGGTCCACAATTGAAAAATGAGTTTCTCGCTCGTTGCAAGGACGCAATTCCCGTTGGGGCTTTCAGATCACTGATCGACGACCTGTTCCACCGCGATCCGCTGCCGTTGCTCTATTCGAGGTTGCCACTCGATCAGATTCAGCAAGTGGTCATCAATCCCAAGACAGACCTGCTACTGTCGAACATTGAGTTGGCTCAAGCTCGCGGACTGCTGCGTTTTCAATTCTCATCGCTGTCGGAAGCGGCTGACCGATACTACAGCGCGCGGGGTCTCGCGTTGGCCCTCCGCGCAGAGTATGCGGCGTTGAAGCAAACGCTGGCGCGCGAGATCAACAAGCGGGAAGCGGCGATCAGGGCTATTGAGTCTGACCGCTCTCGATTCGAACACCCTGAGAAGCTGAAGCGGTACGGCGACCTGATTCTGGCCAACCTGGCCAACGCTCGAATCGAGGGGACGCTGGTCACCGTTGTCGATTATTACGACCCCAATCAAGCCGAGATTCAGATCGAGATACCCGAGGGCGCCACGTTACAGGAAGCCGCGTCCGGCTATTTCGCGCGCTACCAGAAGGCGCGTCGCGCGCTCGCGGCAATCGCCTCGCGGGAGCAGGAAGTCTCACACAATCTTGATCCTCTGAAGCAGCTCCTATTGAGACTCGAACAGGAGCCGACGGCCGATCGCATCGCCGAGGTGAGCAAATCCGCGGAGCAACTGCTCGGGATCACAAGAGGTACTCGGCCAGAGAAAGACAAACGCGCGAGGGGCAAAGGCGGCTATGCGTTTGGGCGCAGGTTCAAGTCAAGCGACGGTTATGAGATCGTCGTAGGTAGAAACGACCGCGACAATGACGCGCTCACATTCCGCGTCGCCAAGCCGCACGACATCTGGCTACACGCGGCAGATTATCCCGGCTCGCACGCGATCATTCGCAATCCAACGCGCGAAGCTCCGCCTCACCGGACCATCACCGAAGCGGCCGAGCTGGCTGCCTTCTACTCTCAGGCCAAGCGCGAGGGCAAGGCCGCCGTTCACTACGCTCAAAAGAAGTTCGTATCAAAGCCGCCGCGTTCGAAGCCCGGTCTGGTCCGCCTTTCCTCCTTCAAAACGATCCTTGTCGAACCCCGGTGTAATTTAGAAAGACTGGGTTGATTCCTCTAAGGACAGCGCCACAGAATTAAGTATCCATGATACCGCGTGAAGAGTTCGGGAATACCCCCAACTTCAGTTGGGGGACTGGAGTTTGGACATTTTAATGTCAAGTATCAGCATACAGAGCCAGGTTTTTAGCGAAGTTATGGGGCATCAGTTGCGAAACAGACGCTTCGTCTATCTCACTGCGCAGCTTGCTCACGATGTCGAGAAACGATGCTCGTTTAGAACCCTTCTTTCTCCACTTAGGCTGCTGCAGATAGTCTTCGGTCCGGCCAGGCCCAAAGCTCTTCAACGCTGCCAACAACAACAGGCTATAGGAAGCTACCGCCAGAGCCGGATGACGCGGTATGGACTG
>JBGQGO010000506.1:0-4563 GCA_041497455.1 Blastocatellia bacterium
CTCGCGTTATCACCAGCGGGCCGACTGCGAAACCGAGCGTGCCGAGCGCTGAGAACAGCGCCATTCCGACTCGGCGGCGATCGCTCGCCGCGGTAGCTGCCATCGCGGCGCCTTGTGGATGGAACGAACCGATGCCGATGCCGCCGGCTACCAGCAAGACGATCAGAATTCCATAAGACGGCGCGAGCCCGATCATCGACACGAAGACGCCGGTGATCGCCGGGCCAAACACCGCGAAGGACCGCCTGAAGTAGCGGTCCGATATGAACCCGTAGACCGGCTGCATCAGCGATGACGAAATTGCGTAGAGCGGCGCGAGCCAGAAGACTTGAGCCGCGGTGAGGCCAAGCTTGAGCTTGATCAGCGGCAGGAGCGGATAGATGATGCTCGAATAAGAGTCATTGACGAAGTGCCCTGCGCACAGGACGGTAAGTGTCAGCTTGTCTCTTCTGCGCATGATGCCACGAGGACAGTTGAATAGTCGGCGCCGCTACCTCTTGACAGTTACCGGCTCCCCGGCTCGGGATGCTACCCTCTCTCGCGCCACGGCTGTGAAATGGTTGAACAGCGCTTGAGACAGCAGGTCATTTTCCCAGCCGACCTCTGGATGCCACTGCACTCCGAGGACGAACTGATCGGAGCGCGTGTTGATGACCGCCTCGATGACTCCGTCGGGCGCCCAGGCTATGGGTTCGAGGTCGCGGCCGACGATGTCGATGGCTTGATGATGATGGCTGTTGACGGTCGTGTGAGTCGAGTCGGCGAGCCTGGCGATGAGCGAGTCTTCGGTGATGTTGATCGAGTGCGAACGCCGCCAGAATAGATCGCCTTGCATGTGCTTGAGCGGCTCTTTGACTTCGCTGTCTATGTCCTGAATGAGCGTACCGCCGCGATAAACGTTCAGCGATTGAATGCCGAAACAAATCGCCAGAACGGGCAATTGTCTCTCCTCTGCCGCAGTGAGCAACATCATGTCGGTTTCGTCTCGACGGGGGACAACGGGTCCGAGTTTCGGCCTCGGCTCGTGCCCGTAACGGAGCGGATCGACGTCGTTGACCGCGCCCGAAAGGCAGATTGCGTCCACGTGCGCCATGAGCGATTCGATGTAGTCGGCTTCCGGAATCAAAGGCAGCAGCAGCGGCGTGCCTCCCGAAGCATAGATCGCGTCGGCGTAGGTCTCGCGGAGCTCGTAATAGAAGGTGTTCCAGTTATACCGGCAAGGTATGCCGATGATCGGCCTGTATTCGCTCAACTCAGGTTCCTTTCAAGTATGTTTACGCCAGGGAACGGCCGGCCCCGCGGGGGTTCTTTTCTGAGAGCAAGAGTGAGAATAGCCTGCGGCCCGAGACGCTGTCAATTCTGCGTGAATGACCAGTGCTTGTCGCTGCGGCGTTGGGGTCGCTCGATGAAAACTATTGTGGAGTTGCTCTCGCAGCCCGATAATCGACCGTGACATTGCCTCGCTCCCGTAAAGGACAATTCGAATGAGAAAGAGTTCTGCTTTGATCCTCGGGACCGTGATCGCCTCGATCGCGATTTGCGCTCTTAGCAGCGCTCAGTCGAGCCCGAAGAGACGCACTCCGGTTCTAACTAACGACGATCTCGGTTCGGCGCGCGAGGTCGTCCGTCCGTCTGCTGAGACCGAGGTGCAACCCCCGGCCAGCAGAGACCCTGAAGTCGTTCGCGGCGCGATCGCATGGCAACGTGATGTGCGGCGCGCTATCGAGGTCGCAAGAGCCGAAGGCAAGCTGGTAGTGGCGGACGTTTACACTGACTGGTGTGGCTGGTGCAAAAAGATGGACAAGACAATCTACTCGGATCCCGCGATCGTAGCGCTGAGCAGGCAACAGGTCTTCGTCAAAGTGAACGCGGAGGACCGAGGTCAAGGTCAGAACTTCGCCGAGCAGATGCGGGTAAAGGGCTACCCGACGACTATAATCCTGGACGGTAATGGCCGAGTGCTGAATATCGCCGAGGGATACATAGCTTCGCCGCGTGCATTTGGTGAGCTTGTTCAAGAAGCGCGAGCGCAGGCGAGATGATCACAATCGGAGACCGACCGTGTCGCTTATCGGCTTTGGTCAATTGTGGCTCAGTGATCTAGAGAGGCTCTTATCGTCTGTTCTCAGAGTTATTACAGAGTAGTATAACGGGGTATTCGATGGAATTCTTCCTCCCAGGTCTTTCGATCCGCAAATAATGGCTTGCCATCTCGGGCATGCGCCCATCCGCCAGCCCTATCGGCTAACTCCCTCAACTCCTCGACATCTTGGAGGTTTAAGTCATACCAAGGGGCCTTATCGAGCATTTCTAATACCCCTTCTTGATCCGGCAGCGTTTCTGCAAGCTCCCACAGCGAATACTCCATCTCATAACTCCAATTGCTATTGCCGTTTCTTTCGAACACCAACTGCATGGCTTGAATGAGCTTCTCTTCCGCTGGCCGCGGCCGGCGCCTCGCGACGATTGGGATGTATGCATGGAGATCAGCGTACCTCACGTATTCGTACTTACTTATGAACGGAGGCAGTTCGTCCTCTTCTATGCCGACTACTATCGGTGTCACGCGTGTTCCCCGACCTAGTGCTGCGCCCATCTGTGAGTTCAGGCCCGGGCTGTTGACGGAGCTAGCGCTCACAATGACGATCACTTCGTCAGCCTCCCGCAGCCCGCGGTTGACCGTTGTTATCACGCTCGCTCCATTCAGTGCGCTCTTCTCGACTGGGAAAACCTTGGTTCCGGCATCTTCCAGCCTGCGCGCCAAGTCCTTTGCAAGATCGCTATCCCTATGCGTATGGCTAATGAAGACCTTATAGCTCATAATATCTGTTACCTCTTGCGGTCCACCCACAATTTGATTCGTTGTTTCAATTCTATCAGAAAGGTGTCGAAGTCATTAAGGTAAATCGCTTTGAAACCTTGCAGCAGCGGTCCCATATCCTCAACGCGAAGATTGTGCAAAATCGGCGTCACATTTTTTTTGCCCCGGCCCAGAGCCGCGCCAATCTCGAAGGACACCCAGTGAGACTCTTGGCTTTCAGGCGATAGCAACACGATTACTTCGGTTGATCCGCGAATCCCCCGAATTATCTTCTTACGAACTTCGTCGCCGCCTTTGAGGGCATGCTTGTCCAGCCATGTCTTAGCTCCCAAGCCTTCAATTCCTTTGCCAATCTGTTCAGCGATCCATGAGTCGTGCGAAGAATAACTGATGAACACGCGGAAAGGGGAAGGGACCCGACCGCCGCTCTTCGGTCTAGCCTTACGTTTGGTCGTGGCTCTTGCCATCACCTCACCTTCAATCAGATAGAGAGGAATGCACCCAGGACTCAGTCGCTCGGGTATTCTCTCAAATGGTCAGCGCAGCCACAACTGAAAAGGTCGCGATCGCGAGTTGATCGACGACTTCGTTCCGTTCCGATTGACCGCGCTTCGGCGGCCGTGCTAGGTTGCTGTTTCGCAACCCAGTTCTTTAAATCTTATTCACGAGCTTCGGGTGCCCCGAATCAAATCGGGGAGAATAGGGAAGCGGGTGAGATTCCCGCGCGGTCCCGCCACTGTGATGCTCTCGAAGCTGCCGGCTACCACGTCACTGATCCCAGATCGGGAAGGCTGCCGGCGGCAATAGATGTGCGGTCAACTTTGACGCGCGTCTGCGAGACTAAGTCAGGAGACCTGCCAGAAGCCTTTGCGAGCCAACTGTTCTCCGCGCGAGAGAGCTAGGCGCGCGGGAGCACCTTCGGGTCAGCTCCTGCTCGACCCGCTGCGCGGAAGGGTCGGCAGGAGCTTTTCTTTTTTGCGCGCACTCACATTCAACACCGCGGATTGTGAATCATCGACTCGGCTTCGATCGCTGGTAAGCCTGCTATTGCACTCCCTTCTTCTGGCCACGCTGGCGGTCTCCGCTTCATCCTGCTTTTCCAAAAGGACGCCGCCTGCTTCTGCGAGAACCGTCACTGATGAGCTCGGCCGCAGCGTTCACGTTCCGGCGCAGCCTCAACGCATAGTGTCGCTAGCGCCGTCGGTAACGGAAATTCTGTTCGCCCTCGGCGCAGGTGACAGAGTTGTTGGGGTCACTTCATACTGCGACTATCCGCCCGAGGCGCGAGAGAAGCCGCCCGTTGGCGATACCCTGAAACCAAGCGTGGAAAAAATAGTCGCGCTCAAAGCTGATCTTGTCATCATCTCCACCGCGAGCCAGGTCGAAGCTTCGTTTCGAAAGCTCGAAGAATTGGGCATCCCGGTTTACGTCAGCAATCCGCGCAGCATCGACGGAGTGATCGAATCGATTGATAAGGTGGGCGAACTCATCGACGTTCGTGAGCGCGCTCATCAGTTGACGGATGAGCTGCGGCGCAGGATCGCTACTATCGAATCGCGCGTTGCCGATGCCGCTCGCCCTTCTGTTCTGGTGATCTTAGGGACTGAACCGCTCATAACAGCCGGCGCCGGGAGCTTCATCAACGATCTGATAAATCGCGCAGGTGGCCATTCGATTTCCGCCGAGGAAAAAGCGGATTACCCGCAGTACAGCATTGAGACCGTTGTCGCGAGGCAGCCGGA
>JBGQGO010000507.1:0-4532 GCA_041497455.1 Blastocatellia bacterium
ATGAAGAAGCAGTTGCTCGATGCGCGAGAAGCCGTATGGCGAGCGTACTTCTCAAACGATCGGGCGGCGCTCGAGAAACTGATCCCGGAAGAGACTATTACTATCGAGGCGGGCGACAGCAACTGGGGAAGCCGCAACGTCGTCTTCGAAGGCGCGGCGCGGTTCGCAAAGAGCGGCGGTAAGCTCGTCAAGCTGGAGTTCCCAAAGACTGAAATTCAAGTCTATGGCTACACCGCGGTGGTGTACTCGAACTATTCATACGAGCTGGAGACATCTGGCCAGCGCTACCAACAAACCGGCCGCGTCACCGAGGTGTTTGTGATGCGCAAAGGGCAGTGGGTAAACCCGGGCTGGCACATGGACAGCGGCAAATAGCCGAACACCGGGGACATTGCAAATCGGAGCCTTTCTTAATTGATGTCCAAAAAAGAGCTGACCGAGACCGCCCCAGAGCTACCTTGGCAAGAGGCTGCACGGCACCGGATGGAAACCACTGAATTGGATATTCGAGCCCACGGCGACTGGCTGGTCGGATACTACTCTGACGGTGGCCAGGACGTTGCCACCACTCGCCGGATTGCCCTGAGCGGTTTGATAGTTGACGATCAACGTGTTCAGGGACGAAACAGCTACGGTGCTTGCGCCCGTCTGTCCCGGATAGGTGGTTGCGGGAGACGACCCCGGAACGGTAACGCCAGCCAGGTTGCTCCCATCCTTGTTGAGGAAGTGCACGGCGACGTTGGCGGTCGTCGTGCTTCCGTTAAAGATGAGCAGGTCCGCCGGCGTATTACTGCCGGAGTTGAAATTCGCAGGAGTGCAGACCCAGATGTAAGGCGGTCCGCTCGCGGAGGCGCCCGGAGGGCCGGGCGGACCCGCCGGTCCCTGGCAACCGATCGGCAGGATCAAAAGAATCACCGCAAGAAATCCGATCCCAGCGCGACGCACAAACGTGATGCTCATACTTAGCTCCTTTGAGGCGTGAAGCCGTTCGCGAATCCAGATTGGCATGTAGCGCGTGCAATCTAGCGACGTGCGGCTGAGCTGTCAAGGTAGACGACGCTGCGCACTCGATCCGCTTCGTCGGTAACGGGATGTGGGTCACGTCGCTGTCCGACCCCGGCGGCTATCGAATAGAATTCGAGAGCCACACGGATGTATCTGAAGAGACGGAGTACTCAGAGCCCGAGGCGTGAATCACCACGCCACACGAGAGGAGATCAGCATGAAAGCAGTATTCAAAACCGCCTGGCCATACGCCGACGACGCAATGAACCTTCCTGTCGAGAATGTCGAAGCGGCCATTCCTTTCTACGAAACCATAATGGGGTTCCAGCTTGTAACGCGGAACGATTCACCGTGGAAGTCCGCTGTCCTCGCCAGGGATGGCATTCAGATAGGTCTGGCCGAGAATGGAGGCGACCCGACCCAGGAAGGATGTTTCTTTGAGGTTGATAGCGTCGAAGCGACCTTCGCGGAATTGAAGTCGAACGGCTTGGAAAAGGAAGATCCCGGCTTCCGAATCGATCAGCACGGAGAGACTTCGTTCAAAGTCTTTTTCGTAGTGGCGCCGGACGGGCTCTGTTACTGTCTTGGTGAACGGCAGAGTTGAGAAGGGGAAACCAAGGCGAGTTCAACGCGGCTCGGTGTACATAGCGGATATGCTATACGGGCGCCACGTGACCTGGAATGTCATTTTATGCATGCGTGCGCGGACTGTGCGCAAATCAACTTTGCGGCTTTGCGGGTCTTTGCGTCTTTGCGCGAAACGCTCTTTCATAGTTCAAGACCCGCTCCCGAAGAAGTAGTCTCCACCCCTACAACGTGATACGCTTCCTTTCCATTTTATCCAAAGGAAGAATAGCGATGACACACTCTCTGGTTTTCGCAACAGTAGCTCTTCTCCTGGCCGCCCAAACTCCGCCTCCCACGAGCAAGCAACCCTTCACCGTGGTTGAATCAAGCATTCGCGAGATGCAAACCGCGATGCAACAGGGCCGCACCACCTCGCGAGAGATCGTCCTGCAATACCTCACACGCATCGCCACCTACGAAGACAAGCTGAACGCCGTCATCGTCGTGAATCCTCACGCTCTCGAGGAAGCGGAAGCGCGGGATCGTGAACGCACCGCGGGAAAGATTCGCGGACCGCTGCACGGCATTCCTATCGCCCTCAAGGACAACATCCATACGACCGACATGCCGACCACTGGAGGCGCGCTTGCCTTTGAAGGCCTCGTCCCTCCCTACGAGGCGACGCTCACAAAGAACCTCCGTGACGCAGGCGCCATCATCATCGCCAAGACCAACATGACCGAGCTCGCCAATTGGGTGGCGACCGGCATGCCCGCGAACTACAACGCGGTCGCCGGCCACGGTTTCAACCCTTATGATCCGCGCCGCGACCCGCGCGAAGCGACATTCGATGGACGGCCGGCGCTCTTCACCGGCGGGTCGAGTTCGGGCGTCGGTACCTCGGCGAACTTCTGGGCGGCAAACGTGGGCACTGAAACATCCGGCTCCATTCTGAGCCCCGCCAACCAGAACATGCTGGTTGCTATCAAGCCGACCCTCGGCCGCATCAGCCGCTACGGCGTCATTCCCATCACGGCCGATCAGGACACGGCCGGACCTATGGCGAGGACAGTGGCCGACGCGGCGATTCTGCTCGGCGCCCTCGAAGGCGCGGCAGCGGATCCCAACGATCCGGCGACCGGAAAGTGTTCGCGCGTTCCGGGCGGCGACTACACGCGGTTCCTCAATGCTGGAGGCTTGAAGGGCGCGCGCATCGGCATACCTCGAGCATTCTTCTACGAGAAGATCACACCGCCTGGCGCCAAGGAGCCACGCGGAGGGCTCGACCCGGCACAGACAAAAGTCATGGAGGAAGCTATTACAATCCTCAAGCAGCAAGGCGCAATCATCGTCGATCCGGTTGAGATTCCGAGCATCGTGTCCACCGACCCGCAAGAAAACTTCCTGCTCTGGCCCACCTGTTCCGGCTTAGACAACGCAAAGGGCAAGGACGCCGGGTGTTCGGTTGTTTTCAAGTACGGCATGAAGCGCGACTTCAACAAGTGGCTGGCGTCGCTCGGCGCGGCGGCTCCAGTAAAGACGCTCACCGAACTGCGCCAGTGGAACGTAGCGCACCAACGAGCGGGCTCGATCAAGTACGGACAGGCGCTGCTGGACATCTCGGATGAGATGAATGTTGAAAGCGACGCCGCAAGGTACCGAGCCGATCGCGAGAAAGATCTGCGGCTCTCGGCCACGAACGGCATTGATGCGGTGATGAAAAAGTATCAGCTCGATGGTCTGTTGTTTCCGGGCCCGAGCAGTGCGGCGATCGCAGCGAAGCCGGGCTACCCGACAGTGATCGTACCGTTTGGTTTAGTCCCGAACGCGCCGGCTCCGCCGTCGCAGCCGTTCCCGGAAGGCTTCGCGGCAAAACCTACGCCCTTCGGAGTCGGCTTCACGGGTCTGGCCTGCAGCGAGCCTCGGCTGATCGAGCTTGCGTATGCGTTCGAGCAGGCGACGAAACGTCGCGTCCCGCCTCCTTCGGCGCCATAGAACTACGAAGGCGAGTGCTCGCAGGTTGACAGATACACAGCTTCGCTCGACAGGTGTAGACTATACGGAATGATTTCTCCGGAAGAATTAGTTGGTGAGGAGTGGGCCGAGTGGTATCGGCTCACGCCGCTGGAACGCTGGCGTGAGTCGGAAAATCTTTGGCAAACTTATCTCTCGCTGGGAGGATCGCTTGATCCAGAACCCGATACTCAGAGTCCTTTCTTCGATGCGCACGCACAGAGTGCGCGCGTTGCTGATGGGCGGCCAGGCGTGCGTGTTATACGGCGCAGCGGAGTTTAGTCGCGACACCGATCTTGCCATCCTCTCCACCTCGGAGAACCTCTCTAATGTGAGCGAAGCGTTGAACGAGCTGCAGGCAGACGTCATCGCGGTACCGCCCTTCGAGCTCAAGTATCTTCGTAAGGGGCATGCCATCCACTTCAGATGCCGTGTCCCCGAGGCAGCCGGGATGCGAATCGACGTGATGACTAAGATGCGCGGTGTTGACTCATTCGCAAAGCTTTGGAAGCGCCGCACGACGATGGTCTTTGACAACGGCGCGGAATGCGAAATCATGTCGCTGCCTGATCTGGTTCAAGCGAAGAAGACGCAACGCGACAAAGATTGGCCCATGGTGCGCCGCTTAATTGAGGTGAATTATTTCGCCAACTGCGAGCGTCCTGGCCCCGAGCAAATACGTTTCTGGTTACTTGAGCTTCGTACGCCGGAGTTGCTGATCGAGTTGGCAGAGAAACAGCGGCGCTTACCGATTAGCCTGATCCGCAAGCGTCCGCTTCTGAAGCTTGCCAAGCCGGGAAATGAGGCGGTGCTGGCCGGAGCACTCCTTGAAGAAGAAAGGTTGGAACGCGAAGCTGACAGGCAGTACTGGCTTCCACTTAGAGCAGAACTCGAAGGGCTGCGCCGGGCTCGGCTTCTTCGAATGTGAAAAACGTGCGCTCTGAAAT
>JBGQGO010000508.1:0-4527 GCA_041497455.1 Blastocatellia bacterium
ACCTTCGTCACCTCCCTTTTCGAGTGCTGAAATCTTAACACGGCAGGAGGCCGGCATCAATCATTCGCGGGGGAGGGGGCGATGTCCGCCAGCTCCAGGTCCGTAAGGCGGTGTCGATTGCCTAGGGTCAGTATCAGTTTTTCTTTCATTCTTGGGCACTTTCTGAAAAACGTTCTTGCGTGGGGCATGCCGCCATGTTAGATTAAGTGTTCAAAAGATTTACTAGAACGGGAGCTGACTGAACGGGCGCTAAGCGAGCAGCAGATTTTGACCGCGGCCGGGGTTGGAGGTTTCGTAAGGGACACCGGCCGTCATTCGATAAGCCTTACAGTGCGTTGTTAATTCATCCACCGCCTCGGCTTTACGCCAAGTGCGTCTTTCTCCCTTTGCAAAAAAGTTTCTTGCTCTGTTGGTAGCGCCCTTGAGTGGGCTTGTGGGAACCGTGGGACGAACGCTTTCAATGAGTGGGTGTGCTCGTTGACCTCACTAGTGAGCATTCTTCTGGTACCATAGCGCAGATGCAAGACGAAGCGGTAAGACCATCGATCTTTGAAGCTGCCGTGAGGCTGCACGAATCGCTGGACGCGAGTGAAATCGTTGCCCGCGCGCTTGAATTTCTTCCGGGCCTGGTTGACGCCCAGTCGTGGGCGGTCTTCATCAAGACCGAGCAAACCAATCGGTTGGAACTGGTCAGAGCGATCAACGCAACGGAGCTGCCTGTCGGCCCGTTTGTCGAAATCGAACAGGCGCCTCTCCCGATAGCTCGAGCGGTTAACGAACAGCGGACGATCATTGCGGGCAGCGTCGGCGAGCGAGCGCCGTCGGGCTCATCATCCGCTGACAGTGAGCTGGCGGCGTTGTGCGTTCCGCTGATCGCTAACGGCCGTCTGGTTGGCGCGGTGCAGGCGACTCGCAAGAGCGGCGGGGGCGATGCTTTCACACAAGAAGAAGCGCGAGTGGTCGAGTTGGTGTGCGCGTCGCTGGCTACGGCGCTTGCGAACGCGATCGACTACCACGACGCTACGCGGCAGACGTTGATAGACGATCTGACTCGTTTGTACAACGTTCGCTATCTGTATCAGACGCTCGAGGGCGAGATCCGCCGGGCGCGGCGCTACGGCTCGGCGGTTTCAGTAGTGTTTATGGACTTGGACGGCTTCAAGCTGGTCAACGACGTCTACGGCCACAGGGCCGGGAGCGCAACTCTGACCGAAGTCGCCCAAGTCATAACCAGGTCGGTTCGAGATTCCGACTTTGTAGCCCGGTACGGCGGCGACGAGTTCGTATTGATGCTGCCTGAGACCCCGGCAAAACGGGCGCTTCAGATGGCCGAAAGGGTACGGCTGCGAATCGCGGCTCACCGGTTCAAAGGCGGCGTGGGAGCGGACATTCATTTGACGGCGAGTTTCGGCGTTGCGAGCTTTCCCGAGCATGCGACGCAGGCTGAGAAGCTGATCGAGCTGTCCGACGCGGCTATGTACGAAGCCAAGCAGCGCGACAAGAACAACGTAAGGCTCGCCGCGTCTTGAAGGACGGCGCACGAGCAATGGTATTGGCGGGCAACGGTCCGTGGATATTCTGGTTAAAGAAGCCAATATAAACAAAGAAGCGAACATAAATAATGAGACTGAGAAATCTATTCAACCCTTTCTCTAGCGACCTGGCTATCGATCTGGGAACCGCGAACACTCTCGTGTTTGCCAAAGGACGTGGCATCGTCGTCAGCGAACCTTCAATCGTCGCCATCAACAAGATAACCAATAAAGTAGAAGCCGTCGGCAAAGAAGCCAAGGAAATGCTTGGCCGAACGCCCGGCAACATCGTCGCTATCCGGCCTATGAAGGATGGGGTGATTGCCGATTTCGAAGTGACCGAGAAGATGCTCCTGCACTTCATTCGCAAGGCGCACAATGGCCGCTCGTGGGTCTCGCCGCGCGTCGTCATAGGCGTGCCTGGCGAGATCACACAGGTCGAGCGCCGCGCGGTTGAGGATGCGGCTTATCGCGCGAAAGCATCGAAGGTCTATCTGGTTGCCGAAGCGATGGCGGCGGCGATCGGCGCCGGACTCCCGATCACTGAGCCCTACGGCAACATGATCGTCGACATAGGCGGTGGCACGACCGACATCGCAGTCATTTCACTGTCCGGCATTGTGTATTCGCGCGCGGTGCGAGTCGCAGGTAACGAGCTCGACGAAGCGATCATCCAGTACATAAAACGAAAGTACAATCTTCTGATCGGGGAGCGCACGGCGGAGTCCATTAAGATTGAGCTCGGCTCGGCCTGGCCCTGCGAGGAGCCGATTCAAATGGAAATCAAGGGGCGCAACCTGATCGAGGGCGTGCCTCGCACGTTGACAATCACCGACGAAGAAGTACGCGAAGCCCTGGCCGACCCAATCTCGACTATCGTGAACGCGGTGCGAGTGGCTCTCGAGCGAACGCCTCCTGAGCTGTCGGCGGACATCGCCGAACGTGGCATCGTGCTCACGGGTGGCGGCGCGCTGCTCAAAGGAATAGACAAGCGATTAATGCACGAGACAGGAGTGCCCGTATCGCTGGCCGAGAACCCCCTATCCTCGGTCGCGCTCGGGACCGGGAAGATGCTCGCCGACTTCGACTTGCTCAGCCGCGTAAGCTGGGAAAACACTATGCTGCACCGCGGACTGTGAGATGGGGGATAGGGCTTAGGGGTCGGGGGTTGGTCCAACCCCTAACGCCTGACCCCCAACCCCTGTTCCTATGAGTGCAAACACTGCACAGCAGAAAGCACCCTGGATACTAGCCGCACTGTTGCTCTCGCAAGTAGTGCTGATGTCGACAAACGCGCGGCGCCCCGACAGCGAGCAGTCCGTCCTGCGCATTTGGATGGTCACCGCTTTCGCACCGGTCGTGCGCGTGGGCGACTCGATGCTTTCCTCGGTCAAAGGCGCCGGCGCCAGCTACATCGATGTCAGACATGCCCGCGAAGAGAACTTAGAACTGCGGGAGAAAGTCGACCAGTTGACGGCCGAGCGGAACAAGGCGCTCGAGCGAGCCGCCGAGCTTGATTTGCTGCGCATGCAACTCGCGCTTCCACCACGCCCTCAGTATCGCGAGCTTGCCGCTAATGTGATCTCACGCGACGCAAGCCTATGGTTTCGCCGCTTGACTATCGATCGCGGAACGCTCGACGGAGTCAAGCGCGACATGCCTGTGACTACAGCCGGCGGTATCGTTGGCCGAGTCATCTCAGTAGGACCCAATTTCGCGATGGTGCAAGTGATTACCGACAAGCACGCGGGTGTGGGCGCGATGCTTCAGGCTTCGCGAGCCATGGGAGAGATTCGCGGGCGTGACGACGATCGCTGTGAGCTGAAAAACATCTCAACCAGCGAGAAAGTGGAAGTCGGCGAATCGGTCGTGACGACCGGTCTGGATAGGATTTATCCAAAAGGTTTATTGGTCGGTATTGTGGAAAGCATTGAAGCTGACCCAAACGCGCCCTGGCACAAGATCATCATCAAGCCGGCAGCGCCCGTCGATCGGGTCGAGCACGTGGTGGTGCTCTTGGTTGAGCCGAAGGATTTGAAATTTGATGAAGGGAAGTGAAGAGTGATGCGTGATGCGTGAAGCGTGAAGCGTGATGCGCTATCAAGAAAGCTGGCTTGCATTGGACGCAGGTCACGCATCACGCATCACGCATCACGCATCACGCATCACGTTTCACGCATCACGTTTCGAGGTAGCCTAAAGAGTGCAGACCTTCAAAATCGCCCTGACCATCGTAGTTGCGCTCTTGCTACAAATGCTCCTTCCCAAACATTTGGGGTTCTTCAAGTACATCGATCTGCCGCTGCTGGTGACCGTGTACTTCGGTCTGCAGCGCGCGCCGGTGCTTGGAATGGTTACGGGGATGATTGCCGGGCTTGGCGGAGACGCAGTGGGAGGAGGCATCCTCGGTGTTGGAGGATTCTCGAAGACGCTGATAGGCTATCTGGTAGGCGCCGCAAGCGTGCGGCTTTCGCTCGAGAGTCCACTGGCGAGGCTGTCTGTCGTTGCCGTCGCCTCGGCCGGAAACACAGTGTTGTTTGTCGGGCTGCACCAGATGCTTGAACAAACTGTGCCCTTCGTTTCCACTTGGGCAGAGTTCGGCGCGACGATAGGCTGGAAGGTGCTTGGCGATACCGTGGCGTCGATCGTTTTGTTTGTAGTGCTCGACCGGGTGTTCCCCGGACAAGCAACTGCGCGGCGAATGGCGATAAGGAAGAGGTTCTATGAGTAGCACGAACCCTAGAGACGATGGCTTCAATTTAGAGCTGCGAGTGTACGTCATCCAGTACCTGGTGCTGGCGGTGTTTGTGGTGCTCGGCATTCGGTTCTATGTCCTTCAAGTAGCGCGGCACGACGACTATCAAGCACGCGCCGAAAACAATCGAATCCGCGATATCCCGATTCCTGCTCCCCGGGGCGCGATATTCGACCGCAATGGCAACTTGCTTGTCGATAACGCGTCCGCCTTCAACGTCGTCGTCACTCCAGAGGACAT
>JBGQGO010000509.1:0-4526 GCA_041497455.1 Blastocatellia bacterium
CCGGCAAGAAGAAAACGTTCAAGCGCAAAGAGCGGCGGTTAGTGCCGCAGGGAATCGTTCACATTCAGGCGAGCTTCAACAACACACTGGTGTCGATCACGGATCTGGAAGGTAACCTGATCAGCCAGTCGTCGTCCGGCGCGCTTGGCTTCCACGGGTCGCGGAAGGGCACTCCATTCGCAGCGCAGCAGGCCGGTATTCGCGCCGCTCAAGCGGCGCGCGAGCTCGGTATGAATACTTGCGAGGTGAGGGTGAAAGGTCCGGGGTCTGGCCGCGAGTCGGCAGTGCGTGCTATTCAGTCGGCGGGGATCGAGGTTCGACTTATTCGGGACGTTACGCCGATTCCGCACAACGGCTGTCGTCCGCCAAAGAAACGCAGGGTTTGATTCAGGTCTCGAATTGGCCTGGGGCATGTTATTAGCCCCGAGGCAAGTGGTTCAGACGCAGAGCGGATTAATTCCGTCGCGGTGACCTTCGAAAGGAATGTCACCGGCGTCTTAAAGGAAGAAGGGCGAAAGGACGGTTTCTAGTTCCAAGTTGCTGGTTTCTGGTTCGGCTTTCAATTAACCAGAAACAAGAAACGATAAACGCGAAGCCAATTCACGCCTGTAAACTTTTGCCTGTCGACGAGCAGTGATTGAGAGAGATTGCTTGTTCCGACAGTAGACGGAGGAGCAGAACTTGGCAAGATATCGTGGCCCGGTGTGCAGATTGTGCCGCCGGGAAGGAATGAAATTGTTTCTGAAGGGCGAGCGCTGCTATAAGCCGACTTGCCCCATCGAGAAGCGGGGCACTCAGCCGCCTGGCCAACACGGCCGTAACGTACGCCGTGCCAAACAGCTCGTCGGCTACGGCGAACAGCTACGCGAAAAACAGAAGGTCAAACGCATATACGGCATGTTGGAGCGGCAGTTTCGGCTGTATTTCCAGAGGGCCATGCGAATGAAAGGCGTGACGGGCGAGAACTTGCTCGCGTTGCTTGAGCGCCGTTTGGACAATGTGGTCTACCGCCTGGGCTACGCGACCTCGCGAGCGCAGGCTCGCCAGTTCGTCACCCACGGGCATGTCCAGGTCAATGGACGCAAGGTTGATATCCCAAGCTTTCAGGTGAAGGTCGGAGACGAGATCTCGGTGCGAGAAGGAAGCCGCTCGAACATTCACATCCAGAGCGCGTTTCAAACTGCATCGGGCCGCGGGCGGCCAACCTGGCTCGAGGTCGTCTCGCCTGACGAGATGCGCGGCCGCGTCAATGCTCTCCCACGCCGCGAAGACATAGGTCAGAACATTAACGAACAGCTTATCGTCGAACTCTATTCGAAATAATGAAGCTGGAGGTGAGAGGCCAGGCGAACGAGGTGTTATCCCAAATCGGACGGCCTTGAACCTCAGCCTTTCTTGAGAGGAAGCGATGGACGGAACAGAAACTCAATTCATGATTGGCTTCCAGAGGCCAAAGCGTCTCGCATGCGAAACCGAAACAGCCACCGGGCGTTATGCGAAGTTCTTCGCTCAACCGTTTGAGCGGGGTTTCGGCACAACTATCGGAAACTGTTTGCGGCGTGCTCTGCTCTCGTCGATCGAGGGCGCAGCCATAACGGCTGTCAAAATAGAGGGTGTGCTGCACGAATTCTCGTCGATACCGGGCGTCGTCGAAGATGCGACCGATATCATCCTCAACCTCAAACGAATCCCGTTCAAGTTGCACGGGGCGGGGCCAAAGACGCTTCGCGTCGAACGCAGCGTGCCCGGCGAGATGCTATCCGGCGAGATTGAAGCTGACGCCGAGGTCGAGATTCTCGATCCCAACGTCCATATCGCGACAATCTCTGAGGGCGGATCGCTGGTCATCGAGATGCGGTTGAAACGAGGCCGAGGGTACGTGTCAGCCGAACGCAACTTTGATGAAGACCTGGCGGTCGGATACATTCCCATTGACTCGGTCCACTCGCCGGTTAAGAAGGTAAATTACACGGTGGAGTCCGCGCGGTTGGGGCAGGACACCGATTATGACAAGCTGTCGATGGAAGTGTGGACCAACGGCTCGGTCAAGCCCGAGAACGCCGTGGGGCTCGCGGCGAAGTTGATCAAAGACCATATGCAGATCTTTATCAGCTTCGAGGAAGAGCCCGAGCTGGCCGAGGCTGACAGCGAAGAGGCTGCTCGAATAACGTTCAACGAGAACCTCGATCGATCTGTCGACGAGCTTGAATTGTCGGTTCGCTCTTACAACTGTTTGAAGAACGCCGACATTCGAACCATCCGGGAGCTCGTGCAGAAATCCGAGCCCGACATGCTGAAGACCAAGAACTTTGGCCGCAAATCCCTGAACGAGATCAAAGAGATTCTCTCCTCGATGGGATTGCACCTTGGAATGAAGTTCGATGAGCAAGGAAGGCTCGTCGATGAGGCAGGCGCCTGAAAAGCGGGGACCTCGGAATCACGAGCGGCGAGTGTCTTACGTCTCTCAGTATTCGGTGTTTTTTTCTTTTAGGGATTTCATATGCGACATAGAGTTGCTCATAGAAAACTGGGGCGCAAGACGGAGCACCGCCTGGCATTGCTGCGTAATCTTTGCACTTCGCTGATCACTCATGAACGGCTGATAACCACGCTGCCAAAAGCAAAAGAGCTGAGACCGTTCGCTGAACGGGCTATCACGCTTGGCAAGCGCGCGCTTGCAGCCGAAGCCCCCGCCAGCGCGCTTCATAATCGGAGGTTGGCCGCCGCGTATTTCTTCGCCGGAAACACCAACCGTGTGCCTGATGGCGGGTACAAGCGCCCGCAGGCTCCGCGCACCGCCGGCGTGGCCGCGCTCGATAAGCTTTTCGACGAATTGGCTTCGAGGTTTGCGGAAAGGCCGGGTGGTTACACGCGCATCCTGAAGCTCGGAGCGCGAAGGGGCGACGGCGCTGAGATGGCGCTGATTGAGTTGCTCGGGAGCGAGGCCAAGATAGTACACGAAGACGAGAAGAAGGAAGAGAAGAAGAAAGGACGCCGCTTCTTTGGGCGCCGCAAGAAGGCAGAATTGAAGGAAGGCGTGCCGCAAGAGCAGCCCATCAGGAAAAAAGGAGCTTCTGCCAAGTCTTCAAGAAAGAAGGAAGCTAAGCCGCAAGAGCAGCCTGCGAAGAAAAAGGGAGCTTCTACTAAAGCTTCAAAGAGAAAGGAAACGAGCGAGTAGCCTGACAGGACTGCCGGTACCTGATGAAAGCCTCAGCCGCCAGCGGTTGGGGCTTTCGCGCATATTGATCTCGCAAATATTAGCTTCTGATTCCTCTTCTCTTGGTACAATGGGTCTGCGAAGAATGTGGCAGCGCGTGACTGGCGCCAGATTGAGGAGGCAAGGATGAATCTGAAAGAAATCAAAGACCTGATCGAGCTGGTCGACGACAAGGGCTTCGCAGAGTTTGAGATTGAACGACAAGGCTTCCGGCTTCGCATCAGTCGCTTCAAAGAATCTAACCCACAGATCATACAGCCCGCTCCTGCTCCGATCGTCATCTCGTCGGCTATTCCCGGCGCACCTGAGATGCTCTCGTCGCGCGCGCAGCGAGGGCTGATCGAGGCAGAGTCCTCTGCTGGTTCCAGCTCGGCTTCTTCTCAAAACGATGAGTCTGGCGGTGCCCAGCCAGAGCTGCAAATCATAAAATCACCGATCGTGGGAACGTTCTATAGCGCACCCTCACCAACTTCGGAGCCGTTTGTGAGAATCGGAGATCACATCGAGCTGGACACTGTTGTGTGCATCATCGAAGCGATGAAGCTGATGAACGAGATTCAAGCCGAGGTTAGCGGCGACATTCTTAAGATCTATGTCGAGAATGGACAGCCGGTCGAGTACGGGCAGGCGTTGTTCGGAGTCCAGACCTAGGTAGTCAGTAGTCCGTAGTCCGTAGCTGACTACTGACTTTTGACTACTGACTACTGACTACTGACTACTGACTACGGACCATGTTCAAGAAGATCCTCATAGCCAACCGGGGGGAGATTGCGACCCGCATCATATGGGCTTGCAAGGAGCTCGGCGTCCGCACGGTTGCTGTCCACTCGGAAGCCGACCGCGATTCTCTTCACGTTCGCTTTGCGGACGAAGCCATCTGTATTGGT
Organism: Blastocatellia bacterium; assembly: GCA_041497455.1. GTDB lineage: Bacteria > Acidobacteriota > Blastocatellia > UBA7656 > UBA7656 > Onstottus_A. The sequence goes on from JBGQGO010000509.1 coordinate 4,105, forward strand.
CCCGCGCAGTCGGCGAAGAGTTACCTGAACATTCCGGCTGTCATATCCGCGGCTGAAATAACCAACGTCGATGCGATTCATCCGGGCTACGGGTTCCTTGCCGAGAACGGGTATTTCGCGGAAGTATGCGAAGCCTGCAACATCAAGTTCATCGGACCGAGCTCTGCCACTATCCGGTTGATGGGCGACAAGGCCGAGGCGCGCGCGGCAATGAAAGCTGCCGGTGTTCCGATAGTGCCCGGCTTTGACGGCGTGATTGAAGATGAAGAGGAGGCCGCGCGGGTCGCGGCAGGCATCGGATATCCGGTAATCATCAAGGCAGCGGCCGGTGGTGGCGGCCGCGGCATGCGCATAGTTCACGATCGTGGCGCGCTGCTAGCGGCGCTGCCTGCCGCTCAACAAGAGGCTCAACTCGCATTCAG
>JBGQGO010000510.1:0-4521 GCA_041497455.1 Blastocatellia bacterium
CACGTGTGTGGTGATGGTGATGGTCGGATTGCCGTTCTCCTTTTCGGTAGGCAAACGAGGCGCGTTATACGGCGTCGCCATCGGCATGGCAATAGGGCTGTCGTACTGGGGACTGACGGGTTTGTTCGAACAAATGGGCCGCTACGAGGTGCTGCCTCCGATGCTGGCCGCGTGGGGTCCTAACCTCTTGTTCGGCGCGGGCGGGCTTTATTTATTCCTGACCTCTCGAACTTGAGGATCACTCATTCAGCAACCGGGCGGCCGCCAGGGCGCGCTTGTTGCTATCCCAGTAAACCATCTCCATCGCGCCCTCATAAGTCACCCAGGCGTATGCGTCGTGCTCGATCGAGTCAACCCGCACTTCACACTCTAGAGCCTTCAGAGCGAAGCACACCTCTTCATTATGCGTGACTCCCGGCGCGTACTTTTCACGCCATTGAGGAGCGATCTCGAAAGTGTTCGTCACTCGAAGTGCGATCAACTCCCCTTCGCGGGAATTGATGCCGGTTTCTTCCAGCACTTCTCTTACGGCCGCGTGCCCGTGAGTCTCCTCGCCTTCAAGCGAACCAGTAACTGACTGCCAAAATCCGCCGTGACTCGCAACGCGCCTGAGCAAGAGGTAATGACGCTCGCGGGCCGAATTGGCGAAGATCACAACTTGAATGGACCGTGGCTGCTTGTAGTGCACGATCAGATTTAACCAGAGTCGCGGCAATCACTCAATTCATAGTGATACTCACCCTTCGCGCCGCTTACGCTGAATACTTCGGCGGGCCGCAATCCGAGGCTGCGAAGCGAGCGACTCAACGTATTGCGATGGACGGAGGCAGCGTCCAATCGCTCTAACAAGTCGAAGCCTGACGCGATCATCCGTCGCCCGCATTTGCCGCATTTCGTTTGGCCGTCGCCCAGCGAACACTCGAGCCGCAACAACGATCGCGTTGCCCCGCAACTCGGACAAGTCAGCCGCTTGACGAACGGCTTGCTTTCGATTCGAAGGGCACGGGAGCCGTTCGTGCTGATTCCCGCAGGCTCGAGCTCTAAGGCTTGAGCGAGAGTGATATCTTTTACCGAGCAATCCAGTCTTTGGATATGCCAGACGTCGTGACCTGAGAAGCGGCAGTGCGGATTGCGCCGAAACGCCGTGACATAGTGCCTGTGAAACGTCGCATCGATCAGAACCTGGCTGCTGACCGCGGCACGATCGGTCTGCCCACTCAAGAGCTTCTGACACTCGATCGCTTGAAGCGACGCCGCCAACGCGCCCAGGCTCGAGGGCGCGTTGGTAACCGCAACGCTCGCAGCAAGACCGAGGCATGGATAGGTCTGTTCAAGCGCCTCGTAATCCCGGTCATCCCACGCGCATTCCAGGCAAGGGCTTACGGCTCCGGGCACGTACACATTGACTCGGGCGAGCAAACCTCCTGCTTCAACGCCCGCGTCGATGAGTGGAACGCCCAGCCGCCACGCGAACTGATTCACGTGCTGACGTGCTATCCGCGAGTCAAGACAAGACAGAATCACATCTGCCCGGAGCTTGCCCAATGGTACGCGCTCCACGGCATCGCTGATGGCTTCAACGCGAAGCGAGGGATTGATTCGCCGCAACTTTCGCGCTTGCGCGAGCGCTTTGAGCTTGCCTACATCTCGTGGCGTTATATCTTGCGTTTGAAGATTGCCCGCCTCGTAGACGTCTTTGTCAATCAGCGTGACGCGGCCAACCTGTGGCATTCGGCCAAGATGCGGCACCAGGTGCGACCCGATGTTGCCGCCGGCGCCTACAACCACCACGCTCTTATCGCGCGTCTCTTGCGAATCGTTCACACCCATTTCACAGCTCCTCCGGGGTCCACTGAAACCCGGCATTCAGATCGGTCGGGTGAGCGCATAACGCACACACCTCCGAATACGTCCAACAGTTCAACTCTTCAGTCTGGTGATGCCACACGCCGCAGGCTGGACACCTAACTGCAGACGCCCCGTTCTCAATCTCCTGCTTGCAGCGAGGGCAAAACAAGGTTTGATCTGAACCCGAGAACTGCTCGACTCGAGCGAGGCTTTCAGTTGAGAAATAGAGGTTGCTTACACCCGGGATGCGAATCTCGTCTCGGTCTGAGACGACACGCATGCCGGTGGCGAGCGGAAGACCGTTCACGCTAACGCCCGAGCCCGTGCCTGCGATCAGGACCCAGGTTATGCCTTCGGCGCCGCAGGTGCGGACAAGCAACACATTGGATAATGCTTCGCCCTCAGCTACCGGATGACTAACCGGCTGCGGTGGATTTGTCGCAAGCGTCAAGGCATCGTCTTCGAGTGGCAAGACCACCCATTGCTGCGCTTCGGTTGTTACCCACAGGTGAGCCATGCTGTTATCTCCATCGGTATGAGTTCACAACTACCGGTCGCTCTTGATCACTGGACTTGTCTTGCGGCGGAGGGCAAATCTGACGCCTCGCCGCCGGTTGGTCTGAACCAGATAAGGGTTCACGCCTCCGCGATCAAACAGCTCCTTGCGAAGCCGATAAACATTCTGCGTGATCGCCCGTTTGGTCACCGGCTTGCCGGATTGCCTGGCGAGGAATTCAGCGATTTCCCTAACGGTCTTCCAGCCGACAAACGCGTCGTCGCTCAAGCCGTTGTCGATCGAGAGCGCCGTCATCAAGTCGGCCAGCGTTGGAGGAAGCGTGAACTATCTCCGCGTCCTGCCTCCCCGCCCGCGCCGCCTTTCCTCCGCCGCGAGGTCGGCACTCTGAGTTGTGTCGCTCGGTCTTTGCATAAGGGGATACATGTTGGCGAATCTTGTGCCGCTAATATCACCTCACAAGGTTGCAAGGAATCGCAGGGATTACGATTGAATGCCGCTGGAATGGTTGACTTGGAAAGTTGAGATTGAGAAGCGCGATTGAGATTCGAGTCGAGTTAGTGCGTGGGTTCAAAGTCCAGGTCAAGTCATTCACGGTTGAGTCACCGGCCATTTGAGTTCAAGTCGGAGCCCTCATTAATACCGTTCTCCCCCAACTTCACCATCAACTGAAGCTCTGATATACTTCCCGAGAATCGATCGAACACCATAGCCACCATTTGATCTTCAAGCGAGCTGTGCCTTCTGAAGGAGTTGTGATGTACAAAAGAAGCGAAACCTCCGCCGACCACCTCGACAGTTACTCGACTTCACGAAACACGCGAGTGATCCTCATGCTCGTTGCGCTTTGCTGCCTGTCCATAGGAGCCGCCGTTGGCGCCATCGTGAGCGGAATCACACGGGCCAAATCAGAGGACAACCGCCTGACGATTAACAGCGCGGCAGTGACGCCCGACGCGTTGTCGGTGACGTTTGCGCGAGTCGCACGTGATGTCGAGCCCTCCGTAGCGCACATAAAAGTCTACGAGAGCGAAGTCTACGCACGCGAAGGCGCGGGCTCGGGCGTGATCGTGAATTCAGCCGGTTTCATCCTTACGAATGCGCACGTGGTGAGACGCGCCAACAAGATCCGGGTCAAGCTTTGGGACGGCAGCGAGACTGACGCGAGGGTAGTCGGAATCGATATGCAGACCGATCTGGCGGTGATCAAGATCGAAACGAATAAGGCGCTACCTGTCGCGCGAATGGGCGACTCCGACAAGCTCAATGTCGGCGACTGGGTGCTTGCCATGGGGTCTCCGTTTGGGCTCGAGCAAACTGTGACCGCTGGCATAATCAGCGCCAAGGATCGCGTCACCGAGGCTGGCGCCACGCCATTCCAGCAGTTCCTTCAGACCGACGCAGCGATCAACCCGGGAAACTCCGGCGGCCCGCTCGTCAACCTTGCGGGCGAAGTCATAGGCATCAACACGCAGATCGCGACCAGCACCGGCGCATACAATGGAATAGGCTTCGCCCTTCCATCGGCAACCGCCGTCGACGTATACAATCAGCTCATCAGCGAGGGCCGAATGCGCCGCGGTTTTTTGGGGATCAACCCGCAAGAGATAACTCCGCAGATCGCCCGCTTGAATAAGATCGCCGACGGCCAGGGCGTCCTGGTGAGAGAACTGACGGACGCTGCCAGCCCTGCGGCTCTCGCGGGATTGCAAAGCGGCGATGTCATCACCGGCATCAACGGCCAGAAGGTGAAGAACGTCCGCGAGTTGATACGCCGGATCGCCGCGTTACCTGTTGGTAGCATCGCCAACATTGAATACGTTAGAGCTGGAGAGCGGCGCACTGCAGCCGTCAAGCTCCAAGAGAGGAAGGAAGAGGCTGAAGATCGTCAGGACCTTCGAGCGCCTCCTCTCGATCCGCGCAGCCCACGCCGTGCGCCTGAGAAGCAGAACGAGAATCCAGGCGGAGTCATACCTAAGCCAGAAGGCCGCCGAACGAAATCCGGGTTGGGGATCAACGTGAAGACGCTCACTCCAGAGCTGGCGAAAACGCTGGGGCTGGAAGGAGCCCGTGGCGCATTCGTTATCAGCGTCGAACCAGGGAGCATCGCCGACGAGAATGCGATGACTGCGGATGATTTGATACTCGAGATTAACAAC
>JBGQGO010000511.1:0-4520 GCA_041497455.1 Blastocatellia bacterium
CCAGTCCGAGCACCACTCGTGCACGTTCTCCGAGATGTCGTGAAGCCCGAAGCCGTTCGGAGGCCGCTGACCGACGCGCTCGGGTCCATTCAACCAAAGCTCCGAGTAATTCGGTTGAAGCTGAGGAGCTTCATCGCCCCAGGTGTAGAGCTTGCCTTCGAGTCCTCCGCGCGCAGCCCGTTCCCACTCGGCTTCGGTTGGAAGGCGATACGCCTTGCCCGTCTTCGCTGAAAGCCACTCGCAGTATGCAGTCGCGTCGAACCAACTGACGCTGGTGACCGGCTGATCTGGATGATTGAAACGTGGATCGTCCCAACCTGGCGGAGCTTTATGACCGGCATCTTCGATGAAGAATTGATAGAGCCGATTCGAAACCGCGAAGGGCCCGATCGCGAACTCGTCAACGAACACTCGATGAAGGGGTCGTTCGTTCTTGGCCCCGGCATCGCAGCCCATCAAGAACTCTCCAGCGGGGATGACGATCATTTCGGGTTCGACCATCGTCACGCTGTCACAGAAGATCATATCGGCAAACCAGCCCGCCGCAGCCGGTCAGCATATCGGGGGTCTGAACTCGCTTCTGGGATTAGGAAGCGAGCATTCTTGAGATAGCTTAGAACAACCCCTTCGTGCTGCTGGCATGCTTGATCCACGTATTCAAAGGCTCGATCGCTCTCGCCCATCCCCGCGTAGACTAAAGCGATGCAGTATCGCGGAACGTTCCTGTGCCGACTTAGCTCAAGCAACTGGTCGAGTATTTGCTGCGCTTTCTCTCGCTCGCCAATCACCCCGTATAGCGATCCCAGAGCAGCTAAAGGCGAAAGGCCACTGCCGCACTCTAAAGCCGTTCGGTACTCGGAAATCGCCTGCTCGAGCTTTCCTCTGCTCCAATACTCAAGCCCCAGGAGTTGGTGGCCGCCGAAGAAGTTTGGTTCGAGCTCGATCAGCTTTCTGGCTATCTCGTGCATTCGGTCGTATAAGCCGATCCCCCAGTAAATCCACCCGAAATTCATATTGCCGAGGAGCGAAAGGGGATCAAGCTCCAGTGCGCGCTTGACTTGAGTGATCGCTTCGTCACTCCGGCCCCTCAATGACAGCACAGCGCCGAAACCTTCATGCGCCTCCGCGTAGTTCGGGTTCAACTCAAAAGCTCGTATGAATTCTTTCTCAGCCCCTGTCCAATCCCACTCGTATGTATATTTCAACCGCGCCATGCACAGGTGGGATTCAGCAAGATCACTATCGATCGCCAGGGCTCTGGTTAAGGCAGCTTTCATTCGTGGCACGCACTCGTCTGGTGAGAGAAAGCCATGGAACCAAAGATAGGAATAAGAGCCGTACAGCCCGGTAAACGCCAACGCATAGTTCGGTTCCTTTTCAATTGCCTGCTCGTAGTACTCGATGGATTTCTTGAATCCGGCCACCGTCCATTTGCGGTAATGGTAACGCCCGAGCAGATAAAGCTGATACGCCTCGGTGTTGTCGGTGTAGCGCTTCAACACCGCCGCCTTCTCGGCGCCCAGCAACTTCACTTTCAACGCATCAACGATCGCCAGCGAGATTTCATCTTGAACGTCGAAGATATCTTGCATCTCGCGGTCGTACCGCTCCGACCAAACGTGATAGCCATCCGCTACGTTGATGAGCTGGGCAGTGATTCGCACCCGGCTGCCGACCTTGCGCACGCTGCCTTCCAACACCGTCCCGACGTTCAGCATCTGCCCAATCCTGCGGATGTCGACCTCTTTGCCCTTGAATGAAAAAGCTGAAGTGCGCGCGGCCACGCGCAACGCTTCGATCTTCGAGAGCGTGCTCAGCAGTTCTTCAGCCAGGCCGTCGCAGAAGTATTCGTTCTCCGCATCGGCGCTCATATTGACGAACGGCAGGACGGCGATCGAAGCCGAGGGCTTCGGGGACCGTTTCGACGAAGGGGCGGTCTCAAGCGCCTTCAAGTCAGCGGCGAGTTCTTGCGCCGATGCGTAGCGACGTTCTCGATCTTTCTCGAGGCATCTGAGAACGACACGCTCGATCTCTGGTGAAACGTCGAATGCGTAGTGATCGAGCGGCGGAGGGTCCCTCTCCAGGATCGAGACGACTACGTCGGCTGCGCTTTCGCCACGGAACGGCGCGCAGCCCGCGAGCATTTCATATAGCACCACGCCCAGGCTGAAGATGTCGCTACGCGCGTCGACCGTTTGCCCCCGTGCTTGTTCGGGCGACATGTAATTCACGGTTCCCATCACTATGCCGGGACGAGTGTCAACTCTTACGGCGGTGGCCGCCGAGGTCGCAGTCGGGAGTGCTGGACGTTCGGTCAGCTTGGCAAGACCGAAGTCGAGGATCTTCAACCGCCCGTCGGTCGTTATGAACAAGTTTTCAGGCTTGAGGTCGCGATGCACTATCCCTTTCGAGTGCGCGGCTGCCAGCCCCGCTGCGATCTGCTGCGCGTAGTCAATCGCTTTGCGTCTTGGCAGCGCGCCGCTATTCACCTGCGTGCGCAGGTCTCCTCCCTCCAGAAGCTCCGCCACCATGTATGGCGCACCATCGTGGCTACCGAGGTCATGGACGGTGAGAATGTTGGGGTGGTTGAGAGCCGATGTGGCCCGGGCCTCCTGTTCGAATCGTCTGAAGCGATCGTGATCTTGAACGAAGGCGGCGGGTAGAACTTTGATTGCGACTTCCCGATTCAGTCTGGTGTCGAGCGCGCGATATACCTCTCCCATCCCTCCTTTGCCGAGGAGACAGACAATGCGATAGTGGTTGATCAAGCTGCCCCTGCTGTGGGTAGCTTGAGCATCGACGATCAGACCGACGGTCGCTTCATAGGCAGGCGCCTCGATGAAGGCGCTTTCTCGCTCGTGCGCTGCAAGCAAGGATTCCACTTCTGCCGCCAACTCCGGCTTTGAAGCGTTGAGCTGAGCGATGAACTGATCCAGCTCGGCCCGCTCAAGCTTGAGCGCCCGATGGAAGAGTTCTTCCAATTGCTCTATGCCTTCGGGTCTCTTCATCGCGACGTTGGCGCTTCGAATCGAACGTCCAAATCCTCACCAATTTCGCGCCTAGTCTCCTTTGTTACTCAACTCGTTTCGCCAGGCGCGCGCGAAGCTCCAATCGCGCTTTACCTTTGCGTGTGATAAACCCATCGCCTCGGTACCGGCTCATTTTAGGTTGTCAGTCGCTATCCTTCGGTTTCCCGGCGACCAGCGGGTAAACAACGCCGGCGATTGTTGCCCCAAGAATCGGAGCTACCCAAAACAGCCAGAGCTGCGACAGCGCCCATCCGCCGACGAAAACCGCCGGACCCGTGCTGCGCGCAGGATTAACCGAAGTGTTGGTCACCGGAATGCTGATGAGGTGAATCAACGTCAGCCCAAGTCCGATCGCGATGGGCGCGAACCCGGCGGGCGCGCGCGAATCGGTCGAGCCGAGAATGATCATCAGGAAAAAGAAAGTGAGGACGACTTCGGCTACTAAACAAGCAACCAGGGTGTAGCCGCCCGGCGAGTGCGTGTCGTATCCATTTGAAGCAAACCCGGCGGTAACATCGAAGTTAGCCTTACCGCTGGCGATCACGTACAACACGCCGGCTCCTGCAATCGCGCCCACGACCTGCGCCACAATGTAGGGCAACAACTCGGAAGCGGGAAAACGCTTGCCCACAACCAGGCCGACAGAGACCGCCGGGTTCAGATGACATCCCGAGATGTGCCCGATCGCGTACGCCATCGTCAATACGGTCAAGCCAAAAGCTAGCGCGACTCCGGCGTACCCGATGCCTAGAGCCGGGAAGGCGGCCGCCAACACCGCGCTGCCACAGCCGCCGAACACGAGCCAGAAGGTCCCGAAGAATTCAGCAGCAGCTCTCTTTGACAGTGATGCTTGAGCCATCTCAGCCCTCCTCTTGGCGGGGACGGTTCACGTAGTAACGAGTCCATCCCGTTCGCACTGCACTGATGAGCATACTCACCGAACGAATGAACTCGTCACTACGTGAAGGCGTTAATACGTGACACCCTACGTCCCGCGCCGGTTGTGTTTATCGTTAACAGCTTCAGCGCCGTCCCCAGAGATTCACGTACGGCCGCGAGCGCCAATTCTCCTTCGAATACCAGAACTCGACGCTGGTTATCCTGCGCCGGTCACCCGGAAGATCAATCACACGCGTCTTTCCGGGAGCGGTAATTCTATCCCGAACCTCGAGTTCGTGGTCGGCGCCGTTGTCGAAGTGGACAACCACTCGTTGAAACTCAATGGTCCCGCCCCTGATCCCAAGCTGAAGCGCGCGGAAAGCCCCGCGGTTGGTTACCATGATTCTGTCGTGATCGACCCTGCCATCAATACGCGATTGCCCGAGCACTTCCCATCGGTACTCGTCATCCCTACGTCTCTGCTCGTCTGAGTTTCGGCTCATGCCGCGCTGTCCCAAGAGGTTCACGTACGGGCGCGAGCGCCAACGCTCCCTTGAATACCAAAACTCGACACTGCGAATTCCGCGAGCGTCACCGGGGAGATCGATCACC
>JBGQGO010000512.1:0-4519 GCA_041497455.1 Blastocatellia bacterium
AGCGCCGTACTTCTTGTTGATCTCGGCGGCCACCGCCTCGGCGTTCTTGCTCTCCTTGAGTTTCTGCTCGGCCTCCATCGCGATCTCAGCAGCCTTGGAGTAGCCTTTGCGGGAGCGAGCCGCTTTGAGCAGCTCATCTCGAGTCTCGGCGAACGTAGGGACCTTGCGGTCGGTCACCTTCAATATGTAGTACTTGTCGCCTTTCTTTACCGGCTGGGTCACCTGGTCTTTTTGCATGTTGAAGATGCGGTTCAGTGGATCGTCCGTGTCTCGCTTGTCATCCTTGTTGATCCAGCCGATATCGCCGCCGTTAGCTTTGGTCTTGGCGTCCTCGCTGAACTCGCGAGCGAGCTTGGCGAAGTCTTCGGCGGGCTTGCCCTCCGCGGCTTGCGCTCGCTGCGCTACGCCCTGGGCTTTCTTCCTTATTTCCTCTTCGGGGTCAACTTTCTTCTCCTCAGGAGCGCTCTTCTCGTTACGTTCTGCTTCTGCCTTCGGGGCGTTCATCACGATCTGGCTGACGCGTAACTGCTTGATGAAGCTCTCTGGAGTGAAGCCTTGCTTCAACTCGTCGTCCGAGATTTGGATCGCCTCACCCGCCTTGTTCTGGTCAACAAAGATATAACTGGCGCGCCGCTGCTCAGTGTTGATCTTGAAATCGCTCTTGTGGGCGTCGAAGTATGCGCGCAAGTCCGGCTCGTTGACTTGCACCTTGTCGCGAAGGCTATCGGGGGTTACATCCACCCATCGCACGGCGTAGCTGGTATTGTTGCGCCGGTAATCTTCCTCGACCTCTTTAGGGTCGACGCTCACGGCGGCTGTGATGAAGCTGCGCAGGTGCTGCTGAGCTATGGACGCGCGCAGTTCGTCTTCGAACCGGACCGGAGTCATACCGGCGCCGAACTGCTGCTGCAATCGCAAGCGATATCCTTCAGGCCCGGGCCACGGGTTCAGAATCTGCCGCAATTGCGACTGGACTTCGCTGTCGCTTGCGCCAAGAGTCAACGCATCCGCCTCGTAGAGAATCAGCTTTTGGCGAATGAGGCCATCAAGCACCTGCGGGCCATACTGGTCGAACAGCGTACTCATATCCTGCTTGCTGTTCCGGCCTTGTCCCTGCGAGATCTGCTGGCCGAAGTTTGTTAGCGCATCCTTGAGATCCTGGACGGTTACTACATAACTGCCGACCTTAGCGATCGCTGTGTCGCTGCCCGCTGCGCCTCCCAACATCTTGGCGCCACTCCCGGACGCCGAAAACAGTGCGACAAGGCTGAGGGTCAGCACCCCGACAAAAATGACCAATACCGCATTGCGAGTTCGCTTTTTCCCTCTGAAAAACTTCAACATAACCTTTTATAGCCTCCGAAAGAATTCTCCAAGTCACGCCTGTGCACGGCGAGGAATCCTGGCCCGTGAAGAATGTAAAATTGTAGAGGACGGGATGGCCGTTGACAACCGAACGGCGGGCAAATCGACAAAAAGCAAAAGAGCACAGCCTTACTTTGGTGACCAACAAGTCAGGAAAAGTGCTTGTCCACAACCGAAACCAGCGCGGCCGGATCAATCGGCTCGAGCAAGACCTCGTCGGCGCCGGCAGACAATGCCTCCTCGATTACCTCACTGCTGTCGGTCACCATCACAACCGCTGTCATCCTTCGGTGGTCGAGCCCTCTAATAAATCTCACAAGCGGGACTCCGTTCCCTCCAGGCACACTGTAGCCCAGGAGAATGACGGTGTAGGGAGCGTCGCCGGCCAATAGCCCCATCGCACGGTCTCGATCGCCGCAGCTTGTAACATTCCAGCGGCGTTTCTCAAAGTCTCCGGCGAGTGACTCTGCGACCGCGTTTGAATCCTCTAAGATGAGTATTGATTTCATGGGACATCCTCGACTAGCCGTGGCAAGCGTAATATTAAACCCCTCGCCGGTCCGGTGTCAACAGATTATTTTCAGAACGAATTGACAATATTCACCGGCACTGTCTAGAGCGCGAGTATGCGTGGCGATAACCATGACTTGATGAACACGTTGCGGCGGGTCTTGAAACGGAGAGCGCGGCGGGCCGATGACAAAACTTTAGTCGCCTGAGTAGGATTAGTTCTTCAACCCGTTCGGCGCCATCGGAAGCGACCGCAGCCGAATCCCAATCGCATCGAAGATCGCGTTTCCGACTGCAGGCGCGAGCCCAACGATCGGAGTCTCTCCTGCTCCTGCCGAGGGCAGGTCCTTGCGATCGACCAGCACCGTTTCAATCAGCGGAACATCGCTGAAGCGCGGGACTCGATATCGAGAGAACCGGCCGTTCACGATCTTGCCATTGTCGAAGTCGATCGCTTCAAACAGCGCGCCCCCGATTCCCATCACGATTGAGCCCTCAATCTGATTCTTGAGCTGATCGGGGTTGACGATCGCGCCGCATTCAAACGCTTCGACGACGCGCACGAGCTTTACCTTCCCGCTCGCCCGCTCGACCGAGACTTCCGCGCACGTGGCTACATATCCGCCCTTCTCAAATCCAGCGGCGATCCCGTAGCCACAGTGCGGCGCGCTCCTGCTCTTACCCCAACCGAAGGCTTTCGCTGCCGCGGTCAGCACCGCTTTCATCCGCTCGTCTTTCAGGTTTTTCAATCGAAACTCGAGCGGGTCCATCTTTACCGCGTGCGCCAGCTCATCGATGTGAACCTCGCGCGCGAAGTGATTCGCCGTCGCCGCAAGACCTCGATAAGAGCCCTGCCGCAGCGGCGACTTCGCTTGATGAAACACGATCTTCTGATTGGGCAAGTCGTATCGATGTTGAATACCCGCGGATCCCGAGTTGTAGTTATGAAACTCCCATGCGGTGATCGTTCCGTCCGCGCGCACGCCGCTCGAGACGTCGATGACGCCGGCGGGACGAAAGTACGCCCAGGTGAACTCCTCTTCGCGCGTCCACAGGAGCTTCACCGCTTGGCCGGCCGCTTGTGCGAGTCGAGCTGCTTCGACGGCGGCATCGCCGGTGTGCTTGCCGCCGTAGCCCGCGCCGGTGTCGGGCACGATCACGCGAACGCGGTCTTCGGGAATTCGAAACGCTTCTGCAAGCTCGCCGCGAACTCCGAACGGCCGCTGCGTGCCGGTCCACACCGTGAGCTTGCCCTTGTTCCATTCAGCGACCGCGGCGCGTGGCTCGAGCGGCGCGTGAGCGATGTAGGCCACAGTGTAAGTCTGCTCGAGCTTCTTGTCCGCTTGGGCCAGTCCGTCGGCGATCGATCCGCGCACGTTAGCTTGCGGCGAGGGGGCGGCTTGTTTTCTGAGGTAATCGAAAAGCTCCTTTGCCGACGGCTGCGGCTCGGCTTTCCATTCAACCTTGATCGCGGATGCGGCCCGTGCCGCCGTCTGTGCGTTAAGCGCCGCGACGCCGATGAAGCTGCCGTCGCGAACGACTCTCACGCCCGGCATGGCTTCGGCTTCGCGTGAATCAACCGAAACAAGCGTCGCGTTGAATGCAGAGGGTCGTACCACTCGGCCAAACAACATATCCGGGAGCTTAATGTCAGATGCGTAGCGGTGCTTGCCGGTCACGAAGTTTCGCCCATCGACCTTAGCAACGGATTTGCCCGTGATCTTCCACTGATCGGCGGGCGTGGTGGGCGCGTTGTCGGAGATCACCTTTAGCAGCTTCTGCCCTTTGGTCAGCTTGCCGAAATCGAGCGACTGTTTTGACCGCTCGTTGATCACTTTTCCATCTTTCACCGTGAGCGAAGCGCGATCGACTTTCCACTCCTCGGCTGCCAGATCGATCAAGGCTTCGCGCGCGGCGGCGGCGGCTTTTCGCAACAGCGGAGCCATCGTAGGCGTAGTGAGGCTGCCGAATGTTCCCATATCGAAGGGAGTTAGATCAGTGTCGCCCATTGTCAGGCGGATCGATCCGATTGGAGCGCGAAGCTCTTCGGCGACAACTTGCGATAGCGAAGTGCGGATGTTCTGGCCGAACTCAACCTTTCCGGTGTACGCGGTAATCGAGCCGTCTTCTCCGATGTGCAGCCACCCGGCGATTTCCTTCGGCGCCGAGTTGCTCTGCGCGCGGCGTCCGGACTCGCCCCTTTGCCGGCCCGATTCTTGTGAGGCGAAGGCATCCAGCGTGAACACAAGCACCAGCCCGCCGCCCAGGAGCTTGAAGAAGTCGCGCCGCTCGAGATCGAGGTTGAAGTGATAAGCGGGTTCGGCAAAAAGTTCGTAGCGCTCGACTTCAATCGAATCGTCAATGTGCTTGCTCATCTTCCACCTCCTTTCATCGACTGCGCGGCCTTGCGGATTGCGGTCACGATTCGAGGATAGGTCCCGCAACGGCAGACGTTGCCTTCCATGAATCGCACGATCTCCTGCTCGCTGGGGTTCGGGTTCTTGCTGAGCAGCGCGACGCTGGACATGATCATTCCCGGAGTGCAGTAGCCGCACTGAAGCGCATCTGCTTCGAGGAACGCTTCCTGAAGCGGGTGCAGGCGCCCGTTCTTCTCGATGCCTTCGATTGTGGTGATCTTCTTTCC
>JBGQGO010000513.1:0-4516 GCA_041497455.1 Blastocatellia bacterium
GCCACTTTGCCGGAAGAGTCGTGCTCGAGGAGCGCGGCGCGTACCGGCTGTATACCGAACACGGTGAACTGAGCGCTCGCGTTCGAGGGAAGCTGAGATTCGACAGCGAGAGCGCGGCTGATTTCCCCGCTGTTGGAGATTGGGTTTCGGTCTCCAGGCGTGAGCGAGATGGTCTCGCTCAAATTCAGGCCGTCCTGCCGCGTCGAAGCAAGTTCTCCCGCAAGGCCGCCGGCGCAAACAGCGAAGAACAAGTCGTCGCTGCAAACGTCGATACAGTTTTCCTGGTTCAGGGTCTCGATCACGATTTCAATCTTCGGCGGCTCGAACGCTATCTCGTCGCCGCTTTTGAGAGCAACGCGGCCCCGGTCGTCATACTCAGCAAAGCTGACCTCTGCGAAGACGTTGAGCAAAAGATCTCAGCCGCCGAGTCAGTTGCGCCGGGCACTCCGGTTCACGCGATCAGCTCGGTTTCAGGTCAGGGGCTGGACGCACTTGATCAGTACGTGCTCCCCGGTGTGACTGTCGCGTTTCTGGGTTCGTCAGGCGCGGGCAAATCGACTTTGATCAATCGCATTGTGGGCGAAGAAATTCAGAAGACCGCGGAGGTCCGTGAACACGACAGCCGCGGCCGGCACACGACTACGCATCGCGAGCTGCTAGTTCTGAAGACCGGCGGGTTGTTGATCGACACGCCGGGCATGCGGGAGCTTCAGTTGTGGGACGCAGGCGGCTCACTCGGCGAAGCGTTCTCGGACGTGGAATCGATTGCGGCGGCTTGCTACTTCACCAACTGCCGGCATCAGAACGAACCAGGCTGCGCGGTGCGTGAGGCGCTCGCTGACGGGTCGCTTGACGTCGATCGTTATGAAAGCTACGTGAAGTTGGAGCGCGAACTCGAGTATCTGGATTCGCGAATGGACGCCAGACTACATTTGAAACGTAAGAGCCGGGAAAAAAAGATCCACCGAGCATTCAGGACTATCAAGCCTAAACGGTCTTGAATCCAACAACACTTCTCATGGAGCAGAACAGAGATGACGGCCGGCCGCTTGATTGAACCGCGCAAGCCCCGAGTACTCGATATCGGCTGTGGTACAAACAAGGTCGCTGGCGCGATCGGGATGGACGTCAACCCGCGGACCGCGGCTGATGTGATCCACGATCTTGACGACCTGCCGTATCCGTTCGCCGATGACGAATTCGACGAAGTGATCGGACGCCACGTAATCGAGCACGTTCGCGATCCGATGGCCGTCATGTGCGAGCTTCATCGCATCACGCGGAACGGCGGCGTGGTTAGGCTCGTCGCTCCTCACTGGACGAATCCCGACTTCGCGACTGATCTGACTCACCGCAATCATCTGAACAGCTACTCGTTTCGTAACCTGACCGATGAGCGAGCTGTCTTTCCGTTCTACACCGACGTGCGCTTCCGCCAAAGACGCGCGCGAGTGACTCTGTTGAATCTGTGGAAGCTGACCGGGCTCGAGTTGTTGATCAACCTCGATCATCGCTTCCCGTCGCTGCGGTTCATTCGCAAGTTCTGGGAGCAGTACCTGAACGCGGTGCTGCGAGGGAAGGAGATTCACTTCGAGCTTGAAGTCATCAAGAGATGACAACGCCGGAAGATTGGATCAGCGCCGACAGCAACTGCATTATTTTCTGCGCTTGAAGTAATAGATTGGGTCCGCCGGCGATCCTGTCACCGCAACCAGCTCCCAACCCTTGGTGCCGAGCTTATCCATATTCCTCTCCAACGGGTACGACTCGCGGCTAAAGGCCCCGTCTGCCTTCCGCATGCTGCCGCCGTCTCCTCCCGAGAGATTCACAGTCCCGCCCTGCACTACAAGGTACTCCCATCCTCCGGTGCTGTCTTGGTCGTTCGCTCTGGCGCGCTCACCATAGATTGAATGCGCGGCTAACGCGATGACCGAAGCACTCAGGATCGTCGCCACCGAGACCCACAATGTGCGTTTCATGTTTTTACCCCTTGCTGCTTTGTTGAACCAAAGTGATTTGCCGTTCAGTCCGGCAGTTTCCAAAGGCATTCCTGAAAGCGCTGGATCATTGCAGGCCGAACACAAACAACGAATGGCCTGCCGCAATCGCGACGTGTTGTTTGCCGTCAATCAAAAAGCTGATCGGGTTTGCCGCCATCGCGCCGCCGGTCTGAAAGTCCCACAGCGGTTTCCCAGTCAACGCATCGAGCGCGTAGAAGTTTCCTTCGTTCGAGCCGCCGAACACAAGACCTCCCGCCGTCGCCAACACTCCTGCCCACGGCGGCGATTGAAGCCGGAACTCCCACTTCAGCCTTCCCGTCTCGACTTCAAGCGCGCGGATCGCTCCGCTTGCCTTATCGCCTGCCAGTGAGCGCTCGCCGCCGCCGGCGAAAAACGTCCCCGGTTTGTACTCGGCGTCGCCCTTGTAGTAATAGGCGCCCATCTCTCGCACTGCGACATAGAACAGTTTATTCGAAGGGCTGTAAGAAGGGCTGAACCAGTTTGTCGCGCCTTGCAGGCTCGGCCACACGAGATTGCCTTCGACGGTAGGCTCGGTGTTAGGCAGCACGATCGGGCGACCGCGAGCGTCGAGTCCCTTCGCCCAGGTCTGCTTCGCGTAGGGAGTCCCGAGGATGAACTCTCCGGTCGCGCGATCGAACAGATAATAGAAAGCGTTGCGATTCGCCATCGCAACCAGCTTGCGCAGCCGCCCTCCGACCTCAGCGTCAAGCAGCACCGGAATCTCCGTCGCATCCCAATCGTGCACATCATGTGGAGTGAACTGAAAATACCATTTGAGCTTCCCGGTAGAAGCGTCGACCGCAAGGAGTGAACACGAATACAGGTTATCGCCGGGACGAGGGTCTCCGTTCCAATCCGGTCCCGGATTTCCCGTCCCCCAGTAAATCAGATTCAACTCTGGATCGTATGAACCCGTCACCCAGGTTGGAGCGCCGCCCGTTTTCCAACTGTCGCCGCTCCAGGTTTCGTGTCCGGGCTCACCCGGACCCGGAATAGTCCACAATCGCCACGCGAGCTTGCCTGTCTTTGCATGGTAGGCGTCGAGAAACCCGCGAATGCCGGCTTCGCCGCCGCTGATACCGACGATGATCTTTCCGTCGATCGCGAGCGGGGCCGCGGTAATCGAGTGCCCGGTAGTGTTGTCGGCGACTTTTGTATCCCAGCGAACCGCACCCGACTTCGCGTCAAGAGCGATCAGATGACAATCGAGCGTCCCGACGTAGACAGTGTCGCCAAGAATCGCGACGCCGCGATTCGTCGGGCCAAACCCGATAGTTCTGACTACAAGCGGCATTTGCCGTTGCCACGTCCACAGCGAACGGCCCGTGCGCAAGTCTAGCGCGGTGACCTTCGTCGGCGGCTCGGTCACGTACATAATGCCGTCAACCACGATCGGCGATGTCTCGAACCTGCTGCGCGCTTCGATCTGATAAACCCACGCCGGCTTCAGTCGCGAGACATTCTGTGGAGTGATCTCTCGCAGCGGCGAGAAGCGATGAGCCTGATAGTTACCGGAGTACGTCAGCCAGTTGCCCGGCTCGGCAGCGGCGTTAACGATTCTCTTGTATGGAACCTGCGCCGCGAGGACTGTGGGAATGAGAAGACTGCAGGCGGCCAATAACAAACGGGTGCTTTTCATTTTCCACCTCCCAAGCCGGCAAGGTAGGCGACCAGATCGTCGATCTCAGAGGCGGCGAGAACATCGCGATAACCTGGCATCAGCGAAGCGCCGAACTCTTTCTTAAGCTCCGTCAGATCAAGCTTGCGGAAAGAATGGAAGACGTTGCTCGCATCGCGAAGCTGGATAGTGAATGAATCCTCGTTCAACCGGACGCCTCTCACTTTCTGCCCGTCACGCGTGGCAACGCTGACTACCAGGAATCCTTCGGGAACCGACGCGCCCGGATCGATCAAAGCCTCACGCAGGTAAGCGGCGCTTCGTCGTGCGCCGATGTCCGTGAGATCGGGACCCGCGGTTCCGCCTCGCCCGCTAACGATGTGACACGCCGCACACCCGCCTTTCGCTTCGTAGTACTGCTTGCCTTTGACGGGATTGCCGGGGACGTTCGCGGCGGCAATGTGGCCAAGCGATCTCACGTAGCCGGCGACTTGCCATATCTCACGATCGGTCAACTGCCAGGCTTCGGGCATCTCGGTTCCCTCAATGCCGCTCTGGATGACTTTGAACAGAGCCTGGTTGTTCGCGGCGCGTCGAAGGTCCGGTTGGTTTAGCGATGGACCTCTGCCGCCGGTCGCGCCGATACCATGACACAACGCGCAGTGCGCTACGAACAACTTTTTCCCGCGCGCGAGATCATTTGTGGTCAGCTTCGAGATCTGGTCTTGAGGCGCGTGACCGCCGATCAACATTGTAACGAGAATCATCGCCAGCATCTGAGAGATGAATGCCATAGCCGCCTCCTTGCGAAGTAATACAAGCGCTTTCGAGCAGGTTGCGAGAATCTAGTTTAATTCCGTTGGAGTTTCAAGGAGCC
>JBGQGO010000514.1:0-4516 GCA_041497455.1 Blastocatellia bacterium
AGTCGTCATCGGCACGCGTTCGGCGGTGTTCGCCCCGCTCGAGAGCCTCGGCATCGTGATCGTGGACGAAGAGCACGACGGCTCTTACAAGCAGGACGAGACTCCGCGCTACCACGGCCGCGACACTGCCATTGTACGGGCACTGCGAGCGGGCGCCGTGGTAGTGCTGGGGTCTGCAACGCCTTCGCTCGAGTCGTTCCACAACGCTCACGCAGGCAAGTACGCGTACCTGCGACTTCAGACTCGCTTCGGGGATCGCGCGCTTGCCGAAGTACAAACGGTGGATATGCGCGAAGTCTTCAAACGCCACGGCAAGGCGCAGACGTTGTCCGATGAGTTGAAGGCGGCGATTGCAGAGACGTTCGCGCGGCGCGAGCAGTCGATGATACTGCTGAACCGCCGCGGCTTCTCTGCGTTCCTGCTGTGCCGATCGTGCGGGCTGGCGATTCACTGCCCGAACTGCGACGTGACGCTCACGTACCATCGTTACAATTCGAGCTTGCAGTGTCACTACTGCAACTACATCCGCCCGGTGCCGCGCATGTGCGACGCTTGCGAAGGCGAATACATTCACTACGTCGGTCTGGGAACGGAACAACTGGAAGCGAACCTGAAAGAACTGTTCCCCGAGATGAACATCGCGCGGCTGGACCGCGACACGACCCGGAGGCGGGGAAGCCTCGAACAAATATTGATGGAATTCGCGGGCGGGGGAATCGACTTGCTTGTCGGCACGCAGATGATCGCCAAGGGCCACGACTTTCACAACGTGACTCTCGTAGGTGTCGTCTCGGTGGACGTCGGGCTTGCGTTACCGGATTTTCGCGCCGCCGAGCGAACGTTTCAATTGCTCACTCAAGTAGCGGGCCGCGCGGGAAGAGGCGATCGTCCGGGCCGAGTGATCATTCAGACGTATCACCCGGAGCACTACTCGCTGGTGTGCGCGAAGGAGCAAGACTACGAAGAGTTCTACCGGCGCGAGATCGTCTTCCGCCGGACGATGCATTACCCACCGTTCGCGGCGCTGATAAACGTGCTCATCCACGACAAGGATCACGATCGCGCTAACGGCACGGCTTCCGAGTTCGCAAGGGAGCTGCGCATCGCGGCTCGCGATTCCGGCATCCGCGTGCTTGGACCGGCTCCGGCTCCGATCTCGCGCATCAGGAGCGAATATCGGTTCCAGGTGCTGATCAAAGCGCAAAGCCGCGCGCGCGCCCGCGAAGCCCTGGATGTTGCGATGGACCGCGTGACTTCCGCCGGCCACAATCCGCGTTCGATCTCAGTCGAGGTCGATCCGATGAATCTGATGTGACTTGGAGTGCCGCGCCACCTCGTCGCTGCGTGAACTCAGGTCACGACGGCCGCTGCAAGCGCCTGAGGGTTGGGTAGTGTGACATTCCCGCGTTGCCCTGCGACTAGCCCAAGAACGTGGAGATTTGTTGTGCTAAGTTGGCGGGGTTGTGTGTCTGGCATTCCCACACTGTGAGCAGCTCCCAACCGTCTTTCCGAAGACGCTTGGCATGCCGTGCATCTCGGGAAACATTGCCGCGCAGTTTCTGCCCCCAGTAGCTCAGATTAGATTTCGGCGTGCGTACAATCTTGCACGTTCGATCACGATGCTGATGCCAGAAACAGCCGTGCACGAGTATGATTTTGCGGCGGGACGGGAAAACGAGATCCGGCTTCCCCGGCAGCTTCGTTACATGAAGGCGATACCTATAACCAAGCCTGTGCGCCAACCGGCGGACTTCCATCTCGGGCTGCATCCCCTTGCTTCGGATTCGCCGCATATTATCGCTGCGCCTTTGTCGCGTTAACTTATCCATTCTTTCGCTTCCGCTGCACCGGTTGGCTTGGATACTTCTTCATCAGCCATTTTAGTACTTCAAGTTGGTCGGCATTAGTTGCGCGGCGGATGCTGACGAGCAGAGCCTTGAGATTAGGCCGCATGGGCGAGATGTTTTGGAGTCCCTCGTTACACACGCTGCACAATGCTCGTAAGAAAGCCGGGTCCCTGCTCGTGCCGCCTTTGGATTTGTCGATGATATGCCCAATCTGAAGGCGAGTCTTCCGGGTAGCGTCGTAAGGATGAGGTTCCCCCGCAGCCGCGCCGCACATCTGACAGGTGAAGCCATTTCTGTCCAGCACGAAGGCCCGGATCTCTTTGGAAATAGTCTCTTCAAAGGCTGGCTCCGGCGTGGGGTCTTCAAGCAAATACTGCCCCGGCCGCAGGTCGCTCCGGTCGTTGTGTGTAAGAATCTTATAGCCCTCATACTGCCGGAGTTCACGTACCCGCCGGGCCCACTCGCTCTTGCTCCCAGAGACCAGGCTTAGTTCAGTCGAATCCATGATGCGGCCAATATTGTTTAGGAAGTGAGCCCGCAACTTCGCCTTTGCTCCGTTCTTCGCCACGTTCCTCATACCCCCTAGCCCGCAGCTCGGAGACTGCTTACGGATAGACATTTGAATATCTGTCTACCAACTGCCCGTGCTACCGGCGGCGGAAACGCATTGCCTACCTGCCTGTACGCGTTGGTCTTTCGCCCAACAAATTGCCAATCATCTGGAAAACCCTGCAATCGCGCGACCATCTTGACAGAAAGAATCGGCGCACCGCTAAACGTTCTGTCTGGCGGTTCGTCAGCGATGAGGTGGCCGTTTACACCAAGAGCCGCCCATGCTGCTTTGGCTCTTGTAGGCCCAAGATCTGGACCCCCATGCTTCTTAGAGCCTCCGACAATAGTTGGTGCAATCCTGTTTGCCTTTTCGATCCATCGGGACGCCCCTTCCCATCCTCGTGATGAAATCAAGTCACCTATTGCCTCACCGACAGTTGGAACGGGTGACGATGATCTTGGCGGCCAGTCAAAACCGGCAAAGAGATCTCGCTTTAGTGCAACCAAAACCGCGCGCGACCGGAATTGAGGAACGCCGAAGTCTGATGCATTCAATTTTTCCCAGCGGCACGCATATCC
This sequence comes from Blastocatellia bacterium, assembly GCA_041497455.1. Lineage (GTDB taxonomy): Bacteria > Acidobacteriota > Blastocatellia > UBA7656 > UBA7656 > Onstottus_A. The sequence continues at coordinate 2,979 of JBGQGO010000514.1, forward strand.
GAGTTCGAAGAGCCTTTTCACAATTCGTGTACGATAATCGCCAAATCCAGCACTCAGCAAGCCCGGCACGTTCTCAATCATCACTGCGCTTGGCTGCACTTCGTCTATGAGCCGTAGGACCTCGGGAAAGAGATTTCGTTCGTCTCGCTCTCCGAGTTGCCTGCCGGCTATAGAAAAAGGTGGACAAGGTATTCCACCCGCCAGCAAGTCAATTTGGCCACGATAAGGGCTGCCATCAAACCGCGCTATGTCGCCGGGTGCGCCCCCACCCAATACGTTCCACTTGGGCCGGTTTGCCCGTAACGTTGCACAGCAATGCTCATCTATCTCGACAACAACCGCATGGTTGAAACCTGCTAGCTCTAGACCGAGCGCCTGGCCGCCGGCCCCCGCACAAATCTCAAGCGATAGCATAATCGGCTCCTAAGAATACAATTTAGGGCGATTGCCAGGTCAAGCGCCCGAGAGTTCGCCTAAACCCCAAGAATTCTCGGAGGTCAGCAACGCAGGAATATCACACGAGCCCGGTGTTGTACAACCGCACGAGTACGTGGAGAATATGAAACTATGAGTATCAAGCTCCAAGCAATCCCGGTGGTCTACTTTGAGGAGGGCGCGGTCATTATCGCCCACTGCGTTCCCCTCGATGTATCTTCGTGCGGAAGAGATCTCCAAGAAGCCCGCCGCAACATTCGCGACGCGGTCGCCGGATTCATCGAGGCATGCGAAGAGATGGGAACGTTGGAAGAAGTGCTTGAAGAGTCGGGCTTTGTGAACCAACCCATGACCGAAAATTGACAAAGCCATCCCGCGAGTAGACAATCCCCAAAGCCATTCTCGACAACGAAAGGTTTCAGATGCACAAGAGGTTCACGGCTTCCGTAGCGCTGTTGCTGTCGCTGGCGCTGTTTGCGGCTTCGGTGAATGGAGCCTGGCAGGGCGCGGCTGCAATCGCCAAGCGGGACTTAGCCGCGCTCAACTCGACCGATGAAATACTCAAGGTCGTAAGCCGCCTGCGCGCGCTGGACATCAAGCAAAGCGTCAAAAGCTCGTTCAAGACCAAAGACGAAATCGAACAGTCCGTCATACGCGACCTGGACGAGAACACTCCCCCCGAGGAGTTCGAAGCGTCTCAAAAGACGCTCTTGAAACTCGGGCTGGTAAGCAGGAGCTTCCGTCTCCGCGACTACGTCGTGCAGCTCTTGCGCGAGCAGGTGGCCGGGTTCTACGAGCCAAAGACCAAAGAGTTCTATCTCGCCGCGTGGCTGCCCATCGCAGATCAGAAGCGTGTGATCGCCCACGAGCTGGTGCACGCGCTTCAAGACCAGCACTTCAACTTGCGCCGCTTCGAGGACTGGCCCAAAGGCGACTCCGACGCCGAGCTTGCGGCCCACGCTCTGGTAGAAGGCGAAGCGACGCTCGTCATGATCGAATACGACTTCGAGCAGCAAGGCATGAAGCTCGATATGAACAAGATCGGCGCGTTGACGGACAACATGATCGAGCAGGACGCCGACAGTGACGCAAAGGCCTATCCC
>JBGQGO010000515.1:0-4503 GCA_041497455.1 Blastocatellia bacterium
AGCCACACTTAAGACTCTTATTGGCGGAGCGGTCGGGTCGATACTCGGAATCGCAGGCGCTACATTAATCTGCTGGATCATAGCCGCGCAGCATGCGATCCCCGAAGAGTTCAAATCTTTCCTAACATTCACGCTGACCTTGTTCATGGGGTATGTAGGATTGATAGTCGGAGCAGTCAAGGGTGATTATCTCGACCTGACAGCGCTCGGAGGCATATTCGTAGAAAAGGGAGCAGCCAAGTCACATTCACTGATACTGGACACCTCGGTCATCATCGATGGCCGCGTGGCTGACATAGCTGAGACAGGCTTCCTTTCCGGCGTGCTGGTAATCCCTCAGTTCGTGCTGCGCGAGCTTCAACAGATTGCCGACAGCGCCGACTCGATCAAACGCAACCGTGGGCGCCGCGGGCTCGACATACTTCAGCGGATTCAGAAGAAGAAAGGCAGCAGCTACGAGATAGTCATCAGCGAGGCTGACTTCCCTGACGTGCGCGAAGTCGACCACAAGCTGATCGAACTGGCCAAGCAGATCGAAGGCAAGATCGTCACAAACGACTTCAACTTGAACAAGGTCGCGCAACTCCGCGGCGTTTCAGTCCTCAACATCAACGAACTCGCGAACGCGCTGAAGCCGGTCGTGCTGCCCGGCGAAATCATGCGAGTCTTCATATTGAAAGAGGGTAAGGAATACAACCAGGGTGTGGCCTACCTCGATGACGGCACGATGGTGGTCGTTGACAATGCGCGGCGAATGATTGGCAAAAACGTCGACGTGTCGGTTACCAGCGTCCTGCAGACAACAGCGGGCAAGATGATCTTCGGCCGCTTCAACGAGGACGGGCGCCCGACCGGCCCGCGACAAAACAACGCAGCCTCGCAGCAGTGACCGAACGCAAGCTCAACACGGCGATAATTCCCGCGGCCGGCATCGGCGCGCGCATGCACGCCGACCGCGCCAAGCAAATGCTCGAGCTGGACGGCGTGCCTGTGTTGGTGCGCACGCTTCAGCGCTTCCAGCAGTGCGAAGCGGTCGATCAAATCATCCTCGCTTTGCAGACGAACCTCACCACTGAAGTGCTCGGGCTGATCTCTCGATACAATCTGACGAAAGTGGCTCGCGTGGTGGGCGGCGGCGCCGAGCGGCAGGACTCAGTCTATCGTGCGCTCCAAGTGGTGAGCGAAGAAAGCGCCGGCATCATCGTCGTTCACGACTCCGTGCGCCCGTTCGTCAAGCCTGACGAGATTCGCGCAGTGATTGAACGCGCCGCAAGCACCGGCGCGGCTCTGATGGCGCTGGCGGCCACCGACACGATCAAGCAAGTGAAGTCAGGCCGGGTGCAGCGCACGCTTGACCGGCGGCGAATCTACTACGCACAGACTCCCCAGGCGTTTCGCTTCTCGATCATTCGCGAGGCGTTTGACCGAGCTTATGCGGACGGCTTCATGGGCACGGATGAGTCGCAGCTCGTTGAACGGCTTGGCCAACGCGTGTCAGTGGTGGAAGGCTCACCGTTGAACATCAAGATCACGCGGCCGTTTGATTTGCGGCTGGCGGAAGCCATACAGTCGGAGTTCTTCGATTGACTCAATGAGCGAATCGCATCGCATAGGTATAGGCTACGACATACACCGGCTGGTTGAAGGGCGTAAGCTCGTGCTCGGCGGTGTGGAGATCCCTTTCGAGAAGGGCTTGCTCGGGCACTCGGATTCGGACGTCTTAGCTCACGCGATCTGCGACGCGTTGCTGGGAGCCGCGGCGCTTGGCGACATCGGCACGCACTTTCCGGATAATGATCCTCGATGGGCGGGCGCTTCGAGTCTCGAGTTTCTTTCGCGCGTCGTTGAGCTAGTGACTCAAAAGGGATATCGAGTTGCGAACGTCGACGCGACGGTTATGGCTGAGCGACCCAAGCTCATGCCTCACATTGAAGCTATCCGCGAATGCCTGGCCTCGGTCCTTCGAATCGACGTTGATCAAGTCAACGTGAAGGCGAAGACGAACGAAGGGCTCGAATCAGTCGGCCGCGGCGAGGCAATGGCAGCGCAGGCAATTGTGCTTCTTGCAATTCACTGAGGTAGCGGTGGAAGATATTCGAATTATCGGCGCGCGATTGGCGACCAGGAAAGAGCGTGAAGACTATGAAGAAAACGTCAGGGCGTAAGATTCGGAGAAATCACTCAGACGAATTGCGACCGGAGTACCGCTTCGACTATAAGAAGGCGCGTCCAAATCGGTTTGCTAGTGGGACGAGCGAGGAGCGGAGGGTCGTAGTGCTGGATCCCGACGTTTCCGCGGTCTTCAAGACACCCGAGTCTGTTAACAAGGCTCTCCGGGCGATAATCTCCGCACTGCAAGGAAGCAGGCCAAAAGTCATTCGCGAGTCATCACAGAAATAACTGAACCCCAACCAGAAGAGTTCATGCTCAAGCGAAGAAAGACACCTGCGGCTACCGCGATCTGTCTGGTTTGGTTGATCCTTACCAGCCTTGCTCCTCTGGCTCCGGCACAATCTCATAAGCCTTCGCGTGTTGAATCCACGAAGGCGATCCGCGCATCGGCCTATGAAATGATGAAGGCGTTTCTCACTCAGGACGTGAACAACTTCAAGCGTCACTCTGCGAAGCGGACAATGGAACTGATAGACTTGGCATACGAGGCAGCCCGCCAGGACCCACTCTATCAACAAGAACTGCAAAAAGCGCGAATCGCCAACGCCGACCAGTTCTTGAGCTATTTCATGCTGGGCATGGCGACTCAGTATCTTCAAGCTATGCCGCTGTCTCCCGAAGCAGCAGCTATCAGAGTCGCTAACGACTCAACCGTCTCCTTCATCAGCGATTACGAGGCGCGCATCGCCGTCGGAGATTCAGGGTTTGCTCGCGCAAAGCTTGTCGCGCGAGTGTGGAAGATTGATCTGACCGATTGGCTCAAGAAAGCCGTCCTCAAGGAAGTCAAGGACCCGGAACTGCGAGCCAGAATAAAGAGTTTGTGAATGCGAGCAGTCGATATCATAGCCAAAAAGCGCGACGGCCACGATCTCACTCGTGATGAAATCGGGTTCATCATACGCGGCTACACAAGCGGCGAAGTCGCCGACTATCAGATGTCCGCGCTGCTGATGGCCATCTACCTGCGAGGGATGACTACCGATGAAACGCTCGCGCTCACCGAAGCGATGCTCCACTCCGGTGAGATCGTCGACTTCTCGGACCTGGGCCGCCCGCGTGTCGATAAGCACTCGACCGGCGGCGTCGGCGATAAGACCTCGCTGGTGATCGCTCCAGTCGTAGCCGCTGCGGGAGTGCTCGTGCCTATGATCTCAGGCCGCGCGCTCGCGCACTCGGGGGGCACGCTCGACAAGCTCGAATCGATTCCGGGGTTCAGGACCGATCTATCGCTCGCAGAGTTTAGAGCGACTCTGGAGGAAGTTGGTGCGGCGCTCATCGGGCAGACCGCCGAGATCGCGCCCGCCGACAAGATGCTGTACGCCTTGCGCGATGTGACTGCTACCGTCGCATGTCGCCCGCTAATGGCCGCTTCGATTATGAGCAAGAAGCTGGCCGAAGGCGCGAGCGGTCTGGTGCTGGACGTGAAGACCGGCAGCGGAGCTTTCTTGAAAAAAGAAGATGACGCGCGCGAGCTTGCTCAGATAATGATCTCGATTGCACGCGGGCTGAACAAAGAGTGCATCGTGCTGATCACCGATATGAACCAGCCGCTCGGCCGCGCGGTCGGCAATTCGCTCGAGCTCATCGAGGCCTTCGAGACCTTGAAGGGTTGCGGCCCCGACGACTTCAACACGCTGTGCCGCGAACTTTCTGCGGAGATGCTGTTGATGGGCGACGCCGCGGCCGACACTGATCGAGGCCGTTCGCTCTATGACGAAATGATCGCATCGGGCGCCGCAGCGGAAAAAATGCGCGTGATCATCCGAGCGCAGGGAGGCGAACCGCGAGTGGTCGATGATTATGGACTGCTCCCCAACGCGGCGCACCGACAAGAGTTGCTCACACCTGAAGCCGGCTATGTTCAGGCCATCGACACCGAAGCGATCGGGCACGCATCGATGCTGTTGGGCGCGGGGCGCGCCCGGCTCGATACGGCGATCGATCTCGGCGTAGGCCTCACCGTGAAAGCTAGGATCGGCGACAAGCTTGAGCGAGACTCTCCGCTCGCTACCATTCACTTCAACGATGCAGCTCGCGCCGAAGAGGCTGCCGGCGACATTCGCAACGCCTACACGATCGGACCGGAGCGAGTCGAGCCACCTCAGCTTATCAAAGCGGTGCTGCGCTGATTTACAAACATATCGCGAGTCGTTAGAATCGTGCCCGCTTCGACCAACATCAGTGGAAGTGTTCAGTTCAGAGTTCGTAGTACGGCCTTCAGGCGGAAGTTGATATGTTGGCCTCTCCGGGGAAGCGATACGAACTTCCGCCTAAAGGCCGTACTACGAACTCGTTCAGAGGAGGCCACACAATGAAAAACAAAGTAACTCG
>JBGQGO010000516.1:0-4492 GCA_041497455.1 Blastocatellia bacterium
TGTGGAGATGGTGATGCCTGGAGACAACTCGCAGTTGACGATCGAGCTGATAGCGCCAATAGCGATGGAGAAGGGATTGAGGTTCGCGATCCGGGAAGGCGGGCGAACGGTAGGCGCGGGCACGGTGTCAGAGGTTATCGAGTAGGAGCAGAGGATTTACTATTTGTTATTTACTATTTGCTATTTCCTATTTTCAGAAAATAGCAAATAGAAAATAGCAAATAGTAAATAACAAATAGTAAATAGGTAGGGTTATGCCAAGAGACAACATCACGCTGCAGTGCACCGAGTGCAAGAACCGGAATTATGTCTCGACGAAGAACAAGAAGAAGACGCCGGATCGCCTCGAGTTCAAGAAGTTTTGCAGAAAGTGCAGGAGTCATACTCCTCACAAAGAGACAAAGTAGTCATTTGCCATTGGTCATTTGTTATTTGTCATTTGTCATTTCGGCGGGTTTTCAAATGACAAATAACAAATGGCCAATGACAAATGACAAATAGGTAGGGGTATAGTGTTAGCGGCTAGCACGGCGGTCTCCAAAACCGTAAGGCCGGGTTCGAATCCTGGTACCCCTGCCACATCGTTCAGACGCGGCAACGGGGGAGGCGCGAGGTAGAGTAATGAGTGGAGCAACAGAGTTTCCAGACGAAGGGGAGCCGCTGCGAGAAGAACCAAGCCGTGGCGATGAGAGCGGCAAGCCAGCTTTCAAATTGCCGAAACTCCCGCTCGGCGCGCGCATCCGAGAGTTCTATCACGCGGTCAAGCTCGAGATGGCCAAGACCACCTGGCCCACTCGCACTGAAGTCTGGAGCACCACGGTTGTTGTGCTGATCGCGATTGTCTTCTTCGGGTTTTACCTGTGGGGCATTGACCGGGTTGTGACGCTCGGGTTCGAAGCGCTGGAAAGGGCGATAAGGTAGGCGAGAGGCTTATGCCAAGAAACTGGTACATCATTCACACGTACTCGGGCTACGAGAAGAAAGTGAAGGAGTCCCTGCAATCGCGCATTCAGGCCTACGATATGGCTGATCAGATTTCGCAGGTACTTGTGCCTACCGAAACCGTCGTCGAGATGCGCGGGTCGAAACGCGTTGAGACCTCGCGCATGTTCTTTCCGGGCTACGTGCTGGTGGAGATCGAGACCGATGAAAAAGGCGAAGTAGGCGAGAAGGTCTGGCACATAATCAAATCGACGCCGAAGGTGACCGGGTTCGTGGGTGGTCAGAAGCCTACGCCGCTCACGGCGGAAGAAGTCGATCAGATTGTACACCACGTAACCGAGGCGGCTGAGAAGCCGAAGCCGAAACATACCTTCCAGCACAGCGAGCACGTGAGAATACTCTCGGGGCCGTTCAGCGGATTTACTGGGCAGGTTGAAGAGATCAACCCGGACAAGGGCGTGCTTAAGGTAATGGTCACGATCTTCGGCCGCTCGACGCCTGTCGAATTGAATTTTTTGGACGTTGAGAAATTGACGTTTTCGGAAGAAGAATGATCGGTTTCTGGTTTGTAGTTTCTGGTTTCTGGTCGAATCCCAGCGCCACAACTAGAAACCAGAAACCAGAAACTAGAATTAGGGGGAGAGTTTCAGCGTCGCGGTTTGGCGCTGGCTCGCAACGGACCCAAGTATGGCAAAAAAGATAACTGCTTACATAAAGCTTCAAGTCCCGTCCGGGAAAGCGAATCCTGCACCTCCAATTGGTCCCGCGCTTGGTCAACACGGCGTGAACATCATGGAGTTTTGTAAGGCGTTCAACGCCAAGACTGCAAACATCGTGGATATGACTATCCCGGTGGTGATAACGGTCTACGCGGATCGCTCGTTTACGTTCATTACCAAGACGCCGCCCGCGGCCGATCTTCTCAAGAAGGCTGCCGGGATTGAAAAGGGCTCGGCCCGGCCGAATCGCGACAAGATAGGGCGAGTCACTCGAAAGCAGATCGAAGAGATCGCCCGCACGAAGTTGCCGGACCTGAACACGACTTCGGTTGAATCGGCGATGCGGACGATTGAAGGGACGGCACGCAACATGGGACTCGAGGTTGTGGACTAGTCGTCATAAACAAGGGAGTGGTCAGGCTTCGAGCCAGCCACGTTAATTACCTGGGAGAAAAAGCATGGCAGGAAAGAAATATCGAGAGGCTGCCGCACAAGTCGATTACAGTCGCGCTTATTCGATCGACGAAGCGGTTGAGCTTACGAAGAAGGTGGCTTTCGCGAAGTTCGACGAGACAGTCGAGCTCGGGATGACTCTGGGAGTCGACCCGCGCAAGGCAGATCAATTGGTGCGCGGCACGGTGGTGCTTCCGCACGGTCTCGGCAAATCGAAGAAGGTCGTCGTGATTTGTTCGGCGGAGAAGGCCCAGGAAGCCCGCGACGCCGGAGCTGACGAAGTCGGCGGCGACGACATCGTCACTCGAATCAAAGGCGGCTGGATTGATTTTGACGCGTTGATCGCGACGCCCGACATGATGAGATCTGTAGGACAGCTCGGCAAGATCCTCGGACCTCGAGGGCTTATGCCGAATCCAAAGACCGGAACGGTTACAGCCGACGTCGAGCGCGCGGTGCGCGAGACCAAGGCCGGTAAGATCGAGTTCCGTGTCGACAAGACCGGCGTGATACACGCGCCAGTGGGTAAGGTAAGCTTCGACAAGGAACGGCTCGCCGAGAACGCCAAGACGTTGATAGACGCGGTGATGCGCGCGAAGCCTTCGGCGGCCAAAGGCAAGTACGTCAAGAATGCGACGATTTCGTCTACGATGGGCCCGGGCATCAAGCTGGACACAGCAGAGTTTTAGTTGGGTATAGGACCTATAGGACGTATCGGACCTATAGACCCAATAGGATGGGATTGAATTGTGAAGACAAGACTTCAAAAAGAAAAAGAAATCGAAGTGCTTCATCGCGAGTTTGAAGAATCGCCCAACGCGCTTCTGGTTGGCTTTCAAGGAATCAAGGTAGCCGACGACGAGCGACTGCGCCGCGAGCTTCGCCAGGCGAATATTTCTTATCGCGTGGTAAAGAACACGCTCGCCATTCGCGCCGCCGAGGGCACGCCGATGGAGCAGGTCAGAGGGCAATTCGAAGGCGCAACAGCGGTAGCACTTTCAAAGAGTGATCCGGTAGCGCTGGCGAAGTTGCTTTCAAAGTGGAAGAAAGACCGCCCGATCTTTTCCTTCAAGGCCGCGGTAGTCGAAGGCCGCGCCATCGACGTCAAGGACATCGAGGCCCTATCGAACCTGCCGTCGAAGGAAGAGTTGATCTCGAGGGTGATGTTCTTGATCAACAGCAGCGCGCAGAGACTGGCGGTGGTGACCGCGGCGGTCGCGCGGAATCTGGCGATCGTGATGGATCAGGTCCGTGCTCAAAAGGAATCGGAGGGATGAGGAATTTCGAATTTCGAATTGCGGATCTCGAATTTGAGGGTTCAACGCCTGGTCCGAAATTCGAGATTCGAAATTCGAGATTCGCAATCGAGTGCGGGCTTGTGGAGGCTCTTGCTCGGTTGTCGCACTCTTAACGCCGCTTTGTGATTGTGTCAGTGCAGCGGCTTGGATGGCTCGTGGCAGCCGGAGATGCGCCGGCGTTGCAGCCGACAAATGTGAGGCATAGTCAACAATGCCGCACACGCGTGGTAAGGAATCAGGAGGACAGGAAAAGTCATGTCAGAGAAGCTTCAAGGAATAGTCGATCAGGTGAAGGACCTCACGTTGTTGGAGGCGTCACAGTTGGTCAAAATGATGGAAGAGACATTCGGCGTGTCGGCTGCGGCTGCTGCGGTAGCTGCGGCTCCGGCTGCGGGCCCGGCTGCCGCCCCGGCGGTTGAGGAGAAGGAGGAGTTCGACGTCGTGCTCACAGGTATGGCCGATCCTGCCAAGAAGATCGGGATCATAAAGGTCGTCCGCGAGATCACCGCGCTCGGATTGAAGGAAGCCAAGGACCTTGTTGAGGCGGCGCCCAAGGCAGTGAAAGAAGCCGTTCCGAAGGCAGAGGCTGAGGCGCTCAAAAAGAAGCTGACCGACGCTGGAGCAACTGTCGAACTCAAATAGTCACTGGATAGGTCCTATTGGTCGCATAGGTCCTATTCAAACTGGCCGCTTGACCGATGGCGCTTCGTTGTGTAGTATCCGGTCATAGCAACGTATAGGGGCGGCGACGATAATAAAGTTTATTTGGCGCTCAAAAACACGCGAAGATCGCGGTCGGAGAAGGTGTCTTCGGCCGAGCTTCGCATTTGTGTTTGCGAATTGTTTTGAGCTTGCAGTGGGTGTCGAACAGTCCGGCTTTGAGAGATTTCCTCGCGTGACCTACCCCGTTTTGCGTGGACCAACATCTCCGGCGAAAGCTGGGATTCGTGCGGCCGGCTGCAAGCTTCTTCCTGCCTGCTAACCGAGGAGAGATATGTCAGCACTAGCGAATACTGGAAACGGCATAGGCCGAGAGCGGTACGATTTTTCTCGAATCAAAACGGCGATCAGAATACCGAA
>JBGQGO010000517.1:0-4488 GCA_041497455.1 Blastocatellia bacterium
CGGCAGAAGCGCGACGCCGCGGTGGCGGTGAAGTTCGAAGCGGCATATCTGCGCCGGCTCGATTTTGATGACGCGCCGGAGAGCGAAGCTCGGCGCGTCTACGCGAAGTACGTCAGAGGGGGCGAGCCCCCGGCCGGTGAATACAAGGCTCTTCAAGATTATCTCTTCCGCTACATCGCGCGCGAAGCGGGGCGTTTGGGAATGGCGGTTCACATTCACGCCATCGACGGCGCGGGCAGTTTCTACAAGCAGAGCGGCAGCAATCCTCTGCTGCTCGAACCGGCGTTCAACGATCCCGGCTTGAGAAAGACCAACTTCGTCATCGTGCACGGTGGTTATCCGTTCACGAAGCAGACGGCGTCGCTGATGGGCAAATCGAATGTCTACGCTGACTTCTCGGCGCAAACTTTTTTTCTCTACCCGCGAGCGCTCAGCGAGGTGCTGCGCAACTGGCTCGAGTACTATCCCGACAAGGTGCTGTTCGGCACCGATGCGTTTGCGCTCACGCCCGAAGTCGGGTGGGAAGAGGGGGGATGGCTTGCGATTACGACTGCGCGGCAGGCGCTCGCGCTTGCGCTGACGGGAATGATGAACGACGGCGAGATCACTCGCGGCCGGGCGATCGAATTGGCTCGAATGGCGCTGCGCGAAAACGCCGAGCGGCTTTACAATCTTAAATCGAAGTGAGCTGTCGAGGACCGGACATAAAGGTGAAGCGTTTTGCGGTGGTTTCGATTTTGTTAGTTGGCGCCTTGTGGGGTGGTTGTCGCGCGCGCGGTGATCATTCGCCGGTCATCGCTACATTGAACGCGCACGACATTCATCGCGATGAGTTCGAGCAGTTCCTTGCGTCGAAGATGGGCGACATCGGCGCCGGCGATGTTTCGGATCCCATTCGTAGCCAGATGCTCGACGAGTACCTCAAGCGCTGGCTGGTGCTGGACGAAGCGGCGCGCATGGGGCTCAACGTCACCAGCGCGGAGATCGAACAGAGCACCCAGGACAACCCGCAGATGAAGTCCTCGGTCGCAACCGCCGCTACTCGCGAAGAGATGGCGCGCGATCTGCTGGTCGAAAAATACTACCGTCAGATCGCGGTGCGCGACGTGCGCGTCTCTCCCGAAGAAATCCAGCAGTACATCGAAAAGAACCAGTCGCGCCTCACGGGCCGGCCCGGTTTCCTGGTGCGCGAGATCCGCGTCCAGTCTCGAGAAGAGGCTGACCGGCTGCACCGCGAAGTCACCGAAGGCCGCCGTGATTTCGCTTCCGTCGCGCGGCTCCATTCCGACGCCCCCAACGCCGGGCAGAACGGGCTTGCCCGCTACGACGAAGGCCAGCTCCCGGACGTGCTCGAAAAAGCCGTCCAGCAGCTTCGCCCGGGCGACGTCAGCCCGGTGATCGAATCCAACTACGGCTTTCATATGTTCAAGCTGGAGCAGCGCATCCAGCCTCACGCCCCCGAAGAGCGGCGCTCGCAGCTTGACGACCGCCGCGCGCAGTTGACCGAAGAACTGATCGCGCGTAAGAACCAGCAGGCGGTTGACAGAGCGATCGAGCGGCTCACATCGGAGGCGAAGATCCAAATAGCCGACTCGGCGCTGGGCTTCCCATACACCGGACAGCTAAGGCATAATTGAGCGTCAAACCAGCCCGACAACAAGTGAACCGTGAAACGTGATGCGTGACCATAAGGTCCGAAGGCATTCCAGTCACGCATCACGTTTCACGCATCATTCAAGAGAGGATGTGCCGTATGAAGTTCATCATAACGATCCTGGCGATCGGCTTCGTGCTCGCGTTAGCGGCGCCCGCGCGCGCTCAGGAACCCGAGCTGATCAACGAGATCGTCGCCCGCGTCAATAGCGACATCATCACTCGCGCCGACTACTTGAACGCGTTGCGCGACTTCAAGGAACAGTTGGTCCGCGAGATGGCTGGCAAGTCCGAGGCTCAGATCAACGCCGAGTACGAGCGCATGAAGGCGACGGTCCTTGATTACATGATCGAAAACGTGCTGCTGGAACAGAAGGCCAAGGAGTTGAACATCGACGTCGAGGCCGAGGTCAACCAGCGCATGAAAGAGATTGCGACCGAAAACGGATTGCCCAACGTGCTCGCTTTCGAGAACGAGTTGAAGAAGCAGGGCGTCGATCCTGAATCTGCGCGGGCGCAGATTCGCAAGGGACTCCAACAACAGTACGTCATTCAGCGCGAGGTGCTGTCTCCGATCTTTCAGCGGTTGAACGACAAGGATCGCCGCGACTTTTACGAGAAAAATAAGGACAAGTTCACGACGCCAGGCGAAGTGACGATCTCCGAAATCTTTCTGCCGCTCGAAGGTCACACGGCTGATGAGGTCGATCAACGGGCTAGACGTCTGGTTGCGGAGCTTCGAGCGGGCAAGGGCTTTCCTGAAGCGGCGCAGGAGAACTCGCCGGCCAGCCGCGCTTCTCGCGCGCAGAAGGGCAAGCTCGGGACTTTCAAACAAGGCGAGCTCAAAGAAGACATCACCGCTGCAATTTCGACACTCAAACCCGGAGACGTCACTGAGCCGATAAGACTCCAGGACGGATTCCAGATACTTCGGCTCGACGATCGCAAACCCGCCACGCTGCGCGTCTTCGAAGACGCCGACGTGCAGAACGCCATCGGGCGCGCGGCGACGATGGAGCGAGCCGAAGAGGCGCGAAAGAAGTACATGAAGAAGCTGCGCGAAGATGCGTTCCTCGAGATCGCCAAGGGCTACGAGACCGCTCAAGCGAAGCCTGAGAAGGCGGACAAAAACTAGAGCGCCGAGGGGCAGCGGAGCAGGGGAGAAGAGGAGCGGAGGAGTAGAGGGGCAGAGGCGAAAGGTAATAGGCTGCCCTCTTCTCCCCTCACCTCTTCTCCTCCGCTCCTCTGCTCCTCTGCTCCTCTGCTTCCAACATGCGCCTCGACATCTTCCTCAAGCTGTCTCGACTCGTCCCGCGCCGGACGCTGGCTCAGGAGATGTGCGAAGCGGGCGTGGTGAAGGTGAATGGCCTGCGGGCCAAGAGCGCTCACGAAGTGCGAGAACGCGATCTGCTTTCGATTCGGCAACGCGGTCGAATCACCACCGTGCGCGTCATCAACGTTCCGTCCAAACCACCATCCAAGCGCGAGGCGCCCTCGCTTTACGAAACAATCAGCGTCGAATCGGTTGAGAGTTGAGAGATGACCAAACGATTCATCATAGAAGAACACGTCCGATGGTCGGACACTGATCGAGCCGGGATTATTTATTACGGCCAGTTCCTGCGGTTCTTCGAGATCGCCGAGACGGAACTCTTTCGATCCGTCGGCCTGCCGTATTCTGAGGTCTTTGACCGGTTCGACATCTGGCTTCCACGAGTGCAGATTCATTTCGACTTTCGAAAACCTCTCGTGCTTGACGATCTGATTGAAGTGTCGGCTTATGTCGGGCGGTTTGGCAATAAGTCGTTCACGCTGAATTTCGAAGTCAACAAAAAAGGCGAGCGCGATCTCGTAGCCGAGGGCCACGTCGTACTCGCCTGCGTGAGTCGTTCTACTTTCAAATCGACCCCGGTTCCAGACGATATGATCAAAGCGCTCAGGCCGTACCTCTCAGAATAATCGTGCGCGTCTCTCACTCTACCTTCCAGGCCCTTCTGGAAGTCACGGACTCATTCGCCAGCCGCTCTTAGTGAAGCTACGTTGCTCGAGTTGCGCTTGAATCTCGCTTATCAGCTTCAACCGAACTGCTAGCGCAGGGTGCGAACCTGACCCGTCGTTCAACTCGGTGGCAGATTGCGAGTGTGTGCAGATGCGCTCCAGGACCTTGGCGTAACCAGCTGGCGCCAAATTCAAGTTCAGCAGCGTAGCTACCGCAATCGCGTCACAAAACAACTCGAGCCGACGCAGTTTCGTCTGATCGTTCGCCCTGAGTGCGATCAGCGTCTGCATTGCGACATATTCGTGCGCCAATTCATGAGCTACCACCCCTATCAGCGCCGCGTCATCATCTCCGACAAGCTTTAAGACCTCAGTCGAGAGAACGACGACCACTCCCGGCTTGTTATAGATGATCGGTCGGGAATCACGGAACACGATTAACTCGACCACGCCCGAGCGATCATGTAACGTAAGCACTGCTAGTAGTCTAGCTGACAACCGAGCCAATTCCCGGCGGTCCGTTACTCGGTTGGTACTGGCGACCAGGGGTAGATCCTTCAACAGTATCTTCTTGCAAAGGAACAGGGTCAGGCGCGCAATATGCAATTCAAGTCCGCAAGTCTTCACTTGTTTTCTGTCAGCTTCTCTCGCAGTCGCTTCACTAACCGCCTCGCCTCTTGAGACTCGTTCATCTTTGCCTTCCCCGATTCATACCGCCGACTCACCACCGATGCATCGAGTCCCAGCAGCCTCGCCAAGTCCGCGTTGCTCGCCCCAAGCTCCCGCCCCACTATGATCATCGCTTCCTTAACCAGTACAAGCGCCCGGGTTTTTCTC
>JBGQGO010000518.1:0-4474 GCA_041497455.1 Blastocatellia bacterium
AATTACGCCGCATCCGTGCACGGTAAGAGCGGATAAGGACACAACAATGGCAGCAAACAGCATTGAGCTTGAGGCAAGCTGGAAGACCGACCCGCGATGGGAAAACATTGTGCGGCCGTATTCGGCGAGCGACGTCGAGAGGCTGCGCGGGACTTTGCGTATCGAGTACACGCTCGCGAAAGCCGGCGCCGAGCGGCTGTGGAAGCTGCTTCACGTTGAGCCGTTCGTGAAGGCGCTCGGCGCGATGACGGGCAACCAGGCCGTCGAACAAGTGGCTGCGGGCCTGCCTTCGGTTTATGCGAGCGGATGGCAGGCGGCCGCGGACGCGAACAACGCCGGCCAAATGTATCCAGATCAGGGCTTGTATCCGGCCGACAGCGTCCCAAGGCTTGTACGGACCTTGAACAACGCGCTCCAGCGCGCCGATCAGATAGATCATGCCGAAGGGAAGGACGGCACGCACTGGTACGCACCGATTGTTGCCGATGCCGAGGGTGGATTCGGCGGCACGCTCAATGCATTTGAATTGATGAAGGCGATGATCGAAGCGGGCGCTGCGGGAGTGCATTTTGAGGACCAGATCTCGTCGGTGAAAAAGTTTGGCGCGATGGGAGGCAAATCGATCGTGTCAACGGGAGAATACGTCAACAAGCTCGTCGCCGCGCGATTGGCGGCGGACATCATGGGCGTCTCGACGGTTCTCATCGCGCGCACCGACGCGCACGGCGCGAAGCTGATTCGCAGCGACTTTGATGAACGTGATCGGCCGTTCCTCACGGGCGAACGCACCCCGGAAGGTGACTTCCTGTTTCGCGGTGGCCTCGAAGCGGCAATCGCGCGCGCCTCCGCTGCCGCGCCCTATGCCGACATGGTCTGGTGCGAGACGATGAAGCCGGACCTTGATGAGGCGCGGCGCTTTGCGGAAACGATTCACGTGAAATTCCCCGGCAAGATGCTCGCCATCGACTGCGCCTCTCCGCTCAGCCTGAAAAAAGTGATTGGCGAAGCCAACATGGACCGGTTCCACGCGGAACTGGCTGCCATGGGCTACAAATATCAGTTCGTCACGCTGGCGGGCTTCCACGCCCTGAACATGTCGATGTTTGATTTGTCGCGCGAATATTTGCAAGCGGGCGTGAAGGGCTACGCAGATTTGCAAGAACGCGGGAGCAAGGCGGCGAAGGAGCATGGTTACCGCGCCGCAAAGCAGGCACGGTTCGTTGGCACCGGTTATTTCGACGACATCGCGCAGGTCATCGCCGGGGGAAAGTCCGCGACGCCAGGGCAAAAGGGTACGGCGGAGTAGGGACTGAGGCCGACCGCAGAAATGCAGATGCGGGTGTAGGGGCTGATTGATAGTCGCGGAGGTCGTAAGACTAGACGCAGGCTTGCCATTCGGCGGAAGCCGAATCAGTTAACTAGTTGAGAATAAGTGGTGAGCCGCGCGGAACTTGAACTTGGAACCTGCTGTCAAATCTAGAAATATGATGTTGCTGATTCGTCTAACCTCTATCTGTCTCAAAGAGCTGGTGGCGGAGGGCAAGTATCTTGGTGTGCTACGCAACTCGCGCTCGAAACGATGCTGCATGGGCGAATCAGAACAGAAAGTAGCGTTGGGCGAGGGGGAGAACGGTTGCCGGATCGCAGGTGATCAAAGTGCCGTCGACGCGGACTTCGTAGGTTTCGGGGTCGACCTCGATTTTCGGAGTCGCGTTGTTGTGTAGCATGTCCGTCTTGCCGATCTTGCGGCAATTTCGCACGGCGCGCCCGATTTCGGGCGTGGACACGGCCAACAGCATCAATTATGCGACGGCTGGCACCTATGCGCCGCAGGGGGCGCTTTCGGCGCTGACGCTTGGATCGGCCACCGGCTTTACGGGCGTCAATCTGAGCAACACCTACAACAACCGGCTGCAGCCGAACGAGGTGAAGGCGTGGTCCACGGCGGGGACGGCTTTCAACCTGAGCTATTGTTTCAATGCGTGGAATACCTCGACGAATGCTTGCTCGACGACTGCGGGGAGCAACAACGGAAATGTAAACGGAATTACGAACAACAAAGACGGCACGCGGACGCAATTCTTCAGCTACGACCAGGTGAACCGGATTCAGACCGGGGCGACGATTCCGAGTTGCGGCGCGAATTGCTGGGGGCTGACGTTTGGTTACGACCAGTGGGCAAACCTGACTACGGCCACGGCGACCGGGTCGGCCACTTCGTTGAATCTGACAGTCAACGGCAATAACCAAATTACGACTGCGGGCTTCACGTACGACGCGTCCGGGAATCTGACCGCGGACGTTACCTCGGCGTACGCCTGGAATGCGGAGAGCGAGATCAAGACAGCGGCGGGGGTGAACTACACGTACGACGGCGACGGGAACCGTGTGCAGAAGTCGAACGGGAAGATTTACTGGTACGGGGCGGGGACGGAAATCCTGGATGAATCGGATGCGAGCGGGAACATCACTGACGAGTATGTGTTCTTTGGCGGGAAGCGCGTGGCGCACCGGACGGTGTCGAGCGGGAGCATCACTTATTACGCGGGGGATTTCCTAGGTTCGACGCGCGTGATGACCACGTCAACCGGCGCGGTTTGCTACGACGCGGACTTCTATCCCTATGGTGGGGAGAAATTGTTTACGAGCACCTGCGCACAGAACTACAAGTTTGAAGGCAAGGAGCGCGACACGGAGACGGGGAACGACGATTTCGGAGCGCGGTACTATTCCTCAGTCTATGGCCGCTGGCTCTCGCCGGATTGGTCATCGGTCCCGGCACCGGTGCCCTATGCAGACTTGACTAATCCTCAGACACTCAACTTGTATGCCATGGTCCGTGACAACCCCGAAACTTTTGCCGACCTCGATGGGCATTGCGACTGGTGCAGCGACGCGTTGGACTTTGCAACTGGTGCTATCCAAGGCGCGGCCTCCAGCATTTCCCTCGGTGCAGTTGGTGCCCCCTCTTCGAGTGACTCGGCTGCATCACGTCTCGGCCAAGCTTTCGGTTCCGTTGCGGTCGGTGTGGCGGGCGAGCTCACAAGTGACATCGGCAAAGGTGCGATGGCCGTCGGCCTCATTGCTGAGGCTCCGTCGGCAGGTGCGTCCAGCCTTGCTGTCGCTGCGGGAGCAGGTGCAGTAGCGCTGGGCAGCGCAGCAGAGGCTGGTGCTGCAGCAAACATGGGAAGAATCGCTACTACGCCAATGGAGAGTCATAGAGTTGGTGACTTTACTTCTAGCGAAAAAATGAGATGGATCAAAAGAACGCAAACGAGAATGGAGGACAAAATAAGTGCACCGAATGCGGTAAGGACGTACAAAAAGTTCAAAACAGGAAAGACCAACCCGCGCCCGGAAATCAGTTACAGCGTCATCATGACCCACTGCTATCGAAGGGAGGGAGCAGTAAGTCTCCGAAAAATAGAATCGTTTGCAAAGATTGTCATATTAAGATCCACAAGAAGAAGCCACCGACACCGACGCCGCAACAAACAAAGCAGTAGTGAGGACAACAATGGGTTCTGCCCAAGAAGATTTGGTCGTGGAAGTTAAGTTCAAGATCGAAAAGGACGCAGAAGGATATCCGAAGTCGCGCGATTGTGAGGCGCTTCTGTGCAAACCCTTGGACCCTGAGTGTTCCGTGTGTGTTGTTGCGAGCGTGCCTTTTTATCTCCGCAATGTGGCTTACGGGGACACTATAAGTACCCGAGACAGTCCATCTGGCTACTTGAAGTTCGGGGAAGTCGTGAAACGGGGCGGCCACAGTGTTTACCGAATTTTGCTGCATGATGTCACAAGGAAGGACGAGCTTATCAGCAGACTTTTGGATATGGACGTCCTGCTTGAACAAGATGGGAATCTGATTGCCATAGCTGTACCTCCTCAAGCTGACTCAGAGGCAATCGTCGAATACATCCTCGAAGGAAAGCGTAAGGGCTATTGGGGCGCCCAGGATGGCTACGTTTTTGAGCAATCCTGAAGGCAAAGCTTGGGCCAGCTTGCGAACACTTTTCGACTCCGAATATCCCTTAGTGTTAGGCCGCGCAAAGCCGGAACTTTTTCACAAACGGTTGATGGGGAGGGAGGAGTCGGAGACGACGTCCCTTCGGCTGAGCTCAGGGCAAGCTCGGTGCTCTCGCGGACGAAGTAGGCGTCGGCGTTGACGGCGCCCTTCGACTCCGCTCAGGATGAACCGATGGGGCGGTTGTGGACAAAAGTGGCGCCGCCGGTTAAATTTTGCGGATTATAACAAAGAGCGAGGCAGAGGTTTAGTCGCCGAGCCCGGCCTCTCGATCGGCTTCAATCAATTACTCCCAGACTGACCCAACCTCCGACTCCTTTGCGGGTTCCATCCAGTCCAATCGCATTTGGCGATTAAGAGTCTTGGTCGCTGGCTTCTTTTCCAAGCGTGCCAGAATAGGCGACCAGGTTTGCGCGAGCGAACACGGCAGGTGAACGGGCTCAAGTCGCA
>JBGQGO010000519.1:0-4467 GCA_041497455.1 Blastocatellia bacterium
CCAAAAAGACGAATGTCAATAATCGGAAGTCAGGATTCTGGGGCGTCACACGCCTTGTCACTCGTCAACCGTATCAGTAGCATAACCGAACGCGAGATTGAAGGGTTCGTAGTTCGGCCTTCAGGCGGAAGTTCGTCGTTCAGAGTTCAAGCTTCAGCTTGCTTCCAGGGCTTTACGCGATCGAATCACGCAAGCTGAAGCTTGAACTCTGAACCCCTGAAGGCCGGACTACGAACGCTTCTTAAGGGAGGTCATGATGTTTTGCCCCAAATGTGGCGCGGAAGCTGGCTACGCGAAATTCTGCAGATCGTGCGGCACTAACCTCACCGTAGTGTCGAACGTGCTAGAGGGGCGTGGACCGTCCCGGCTGCAGAATATGGCGCTTGGCGGTAGAACTACGCTGAATCTGTTCCACTCTTCGAGTCTTTCAAACGAACGGGAACTGAACGGGCACACGGCGGTCTCTGTGTTCGGCGGCACGCGGATCGACCTGACCGCCGCGCCCATCGGAGCGGGCGAGACGAGAATAAGCGTGATTTCAGTTTTCGGCGGAACCGAGGTCTTTGTGCCGGACGATGTCGCCGTTCGCGTCACCGGCGTCTCGATTTTTGGCGGAGTCAAAGTGCGAGGCCGCGAGTTGAGCACCGGGATATTCAGCGTGAACCAGTACGAGACTCCGGGGTACGCTCAGGCTACGCGGCGATTGCACATCGATGCGACTTCGATTTTTGGCGGGGTCAAGATCAAGAGATGATGCGATTGACACCAGCAAGTTTCACGAGTATTTTATTTGCCGGGATACGATAGCACTTTAGGCAGGCTCAGAAACAACAACCAGGCCCCAACTCCAAACGGAGCGAGAGGTACCTGACCTGCTATTCACGTACCCCTCAGACCGCAGGCTCGTAATTCAGACGTTAGCTCCCGCTCGTCGGTGAATTTCTTAACCAAGCCCCCTGGAAGGACAACACCAAGCAAACCTTCCGGCGGAGGAAAGTATGGAACGCATTCGCAAACCGATTTGGCTTAAGTCGCTGCTGCTTTTGATCGGCCTCTTGAGTTGCGCCCAATCTTCCCTGGCGACCACATTCATCATTCCATCCGACGATGAAATGATCGTCGAAGCGCGAGCCATCGTCAGGGGTAAGGTCCTTGCGATAGAATCCGGCCTCGATGAGCAACAAGACCGTATTTATACCTACGTAACGCTCAAGGTGCAGGAGGTCCTCAAGGGACAGATAACCCAACGCAAAATAGTGCTCAAGCAGCCCGGCGGCCAATACGGCAGCCGAGGCAGCATGGTGTTCGGCGCGCCGGAGTTTGTGGCCGGCGAAAATGTCATTCTGTATTTGGATACCTGGCGCGATGGCAGTCTTCGCGTTCACCAGATGTTGTTAGGGAAGTTCGCGGTCATCCGAGACCCGGATACCGGTGTGCTCTTTGCCGTGCGAAACTCGCCGGACACCGGCGTACAAGTACTCGGCCAGTCGAGCAAGGGGCCGATCACTAATCGCATGGAGTTGTCCGCTTACATGGCAATGGTGCGCGACAGGCTCAGCGCGAACCGAAGGGCTGCGCGGGAGTTCGAAGCCCGGGCGTACGGCGGCGTTCCAGTGCTGGAGCGGCCGGCGGCGTACATTCTCGGGTCTCAAAACGGCGACCTTGAGGTGCAATTTCATTTATGGAACCCTCCAATCCGGTGGTTTGAACCTGATAATGGCCAGTCGGTTGTGTTTAAGGTTAATACAGACGGCGCGCCTCCGCAGGTGGAGAACGACGTCATTGCGGCGACGAATGCCTGGTCAAGTGTCGCGGGCTGCTCGCTGCGCGTCGCCGAGGGCGGCACGACGAACACCTGCGGTCTGTTTGCGGTCGATGGTGTGAATTCGATATCCTTCAATAACTGTGATGGTTATTTCAGCGGTTCTGGGAATTGCAGCGCTGGCGTTCTTGCAGTCACAAGCATCGCGAATTACGACGGCAACCAAACCAGAGTCGTGAACGGCGTAACCTTTTACAAAGCGCTCGAGGCCAACCTCACCTTCAACCCTTTTTCGTCGTGTAATTTTAGCGACCCCTGCCGGCTCCAGGAGATCATTACGCACGAGATGGGTCACGGATTGGGCTTGCATCATTCCTGGGACTCCACGTTTGGAGGCCACCCTTCGGCGAGCGATCAGGAGGCGACGATGTATTGGGTCGCTCATTTCGACGGCCGCTGCGCATCGCTGCGGCAAGACGACATGAATGGGATTACTGCTATTTATCCGGCCACAGGCGGCGGCCCTGGCCCGCTGACGATAGTGAGCACGTCGCCTCTCGGGACCGGCACCGTGGGAAGCTCATTCTCTAGACAGCTAATCGCTACCGGAGGCACAACGCCCTACACTTGGAGTCTGGTAACAGGCTCGCTCCCCGCCGGGCTCGGCCTCAGCCCAGGCGGTTTGATCCTCGGCACGCCGACGGCAGCGGGGACTTCTGACTTCACCGTAAAGGTTACGGATGCTGAAAACACATCCGCCCAGAAAGCTCTTGCAATCACGGTAATCGCGCCTACCACAGGTTACGACTCGCAGTTCGTATCGCAGAACGTGCCGTCAACGCTTCAGCCGAACCAGGTGTTTGTGGCAACCATCAGATGGTTGAACACCGGCTCGACCGTGTGGAACGGAGGAGCCGGATTCGCGGTCCTTTCGCAAAACCCCGCGAACAACGCTGAGTGGGGAGGGAATACGGTGCCGTGGTTCGGCTCGCCAGTGCCTCCAGGCGAGCAGATGGAACTGGTGTTTCAAGCGTTCGCGCCCAGTCGATCTGGCTTTTACAATTTTCAGTGGCAGTTGTTTCAGCAAGGCGTCGGCTTCTTTGGCCAGATGTCGGCAAACCTCAGCATCACGGTAGGGGATCCGGACCAGCCTCCGCCGCTATCGATTGGAGGCCCTTCATCTATGTCCGCAGTGAAGGGAACATCCTTTACCAACACTCTGACTGCAACAGGGGGCACGCCGCCCTACAGTTGGCAGGTGGTTACGGGCACGCTACCGGCAGGGATCAGTTTGAATTCCACAACGGGGACTCTCGCCGGTACCCCGACCACGCCAGGCAGTTTTGTTGCAACGATCCAGGTGACGGACTCGAAGTCTCAGACGGCGCAGAAGGCGCTGACGTTCACGGTTACCGATCCGCCGGTTCCGCCGTTCGAGATAGTGACCTCGACGCTTCCGTCAGCCACAAAAGGAGCCAGCTTCAGTCAGCAATTGAATGCAACGGGAGGCAAGCCCCCTTACACGTGGACCGTGACCGCAGGCGCGCTGCCTGGGGGGCTGGGTCTCGCGGCAGCGACCGGGATCATATCCGGGACGCCTAATGCAACGGGGAGCTTCAGCTTCACTGTGACGGCCACCGACGCTGACTCGCACACCGCGAGCAAGCCTCTTTCAATCAACGTAGCCCCGCCACCGCTTTCGGTTGCGGCCATCCCTGCGCTTGAGACACTGATGGGTCTGTCATTCAACTACCAGCTCAGCGCAAGCGGAGGAACGACTCCATATACGTGGTCGGCCGCGTCGGGGACGCTTCCGCCCGGATTGAATCTGAATGCGACGAGCGGCCTGATCTCGGGTACTCCAAGTGCCAGCGGTCTGTTCACGTTCCCCGTCACGGTTCGCGATGCCGCGTCCGTCAGCGCAACCGCAACCGTTCAGACCAAGGTGATCGACCCCGCAACGATACCGGCAATCAGGAAGGTCAAGTATAAGAACGGAAAAAAGCTGTTCGTGATCGGAGACAGATTCAACCCCGCAGCGGTGTTGCTAGTCGATGGCAATCAAATGCCATACGCAGCAGGCGATGGCCAATTGCTTGTAAAGCCCATCTCGCTCGCAGCGGGAACTCACGCAATAAGAATAGTGAATCCGGGTGGAGTGTCATCGGCGCCTTACGTATTGACGGTGGAGTGACGATCATCTCGGCACGCGAAAGGCCGTACTACGAACTCTCTATGCCGTGACTACGGACTCCCTACGGCAAATAATCTTCGTTGCCCCCGGATCGCTTTCCGCGTTTGCGAGCGCCGCGGCCCCCGCCAAGTTGAGAAAACTGGTCCGTGCCGTAGCTCCCCAGGCCCGCCAGGTTGAACGTGAATGACCACGCGCTCTCGCTGCGCAGCCCCGCCTTGAAGGTGTTGTAGTTGAACTGCACTCCGCAGCAGTCCCACGAGTAGCCAAAATAATTGCGTGAATTCATCAGCCGGCCCTGCGACATCTCTGTGTCGCTGATGAACCGGTTTGTGAAGTCGTACCCGATCCGCGAGCCCCCGTACCATCCGCGTATGTCGTCTCCGAGCTGCACAGTCGCGCTTACCTGATCGCCCGGGAATGTGCCCGGCTCGAAGCCGTTTGGATCGAGCTTGATCTGCCTCGAGAGGTAATAGCTCGCCGAGACCGACACCTTGTTTGTTCTCACTCCGCC
>JBGQGO010000520.1:0-4459 GCA_041497455.1 Blastocatellia bacterium
CGAGCACTTGCGAATCACTCGCGGTCACAAATCAGAGAATGAGGCGACCGGTCCGTGGCTGATCAACCTGCTCAGGGTCGATCTCAAGCAAGTGGACCTTCGCATCGCTCACGCGCTCGATGAAGGCGTTGGGCTTGAAACTACGAGTTCGATTGCGGCGCGCTACGGCGCAATCGCAGCGGTGAACGCTGGGTTCTTCCGGACGACGGGCACGTATCGCGGCGAGTCATCGGGCGTGCTTGTGCTCGATGGCAAGCTGATGAGTGAGCCGCTCGAGGGGCGAGCGGCGCTTGGATTGATCAAGAGCGCGATCGGAGCCGAGATCTTTTTCGGTCATCTAAAGTTTTCCGGATACGTGGAATCAGTTCGAGGGCGTCGCTTGGCTATCAACGGCATCAATCGTCCGCGGGGCGCCGATGAGCTGGTCGTTTACACACCGGAGTTTCACAGGACGACGCTAACAACACCAGACGGCGTTGAGGTAATCTTTCGGCGAAACAAGATCATCGGGATTCGCGATGGGGAAGGAAGCAGCGCTATTCCCCTCGATGGCTTTGTGATCTCTGCGTGCGGAAGCGCGCGAGAATGGGTGCTTGCGAATCTGCGCGCGGGACCTCTGGTTCGCCTGGACTCGAAGCTGGCGTCGGTCGAAAGCGAGATGACCGATTCGTGGAAGCGGGCTAAGTTTATCGTTGGAGGCGGACCGCAGTTGATCAAGGACGGCAGGGTTGCAATAACGTTCGAAGCCGAAAAGATCGCGCCGAAGTTCGTCACCGACCGTCACCCTCGCACGGCAATCGCGCAGTTGAAGGATGGACGTGTGCTGGTAGTCACAGTTGACGGCCGGCAACCCGGAGTGAGCGCCGGTATGTCGCTGCCCGAGCTTGCAGATCTCCTTTTGGAGTTCGGCGCTTCAGAAGCGATCAACCTGGATGGAGGCGGGTCGACGACGATGGTGGTGAACGGTAAGCTCGTCAACACCCCTTCGGATCAAACGGGCGAGCGGCCGGTCAGCGACGCGATTCTGATGCTCCCCAGGAGACTTCAACAAAAGGAGCGCGTGCATTAGGATGGCTGTTAGAGATAAGGCGTGAGTCACGACTATGAAGACCTTGATGCTGCTCCGGCACGCGAAATCAGATTGGGATGATGCTTCACTGAGAGACTTCGATCGCCCGCTTGCGGCGCGAGGTTCGCGCGATGCTCCGCGAATCGGCAAGGCACTTCGCAAGCGCGGTCCCTTGCCCGATTTGATAGTCAGCTCGCCCGCCGCTCGCGCTAAAGCAACGATTGAAGCTGTTATCAAAGCCGCGAAGCTGAATCTGGAGATTCGATTTGACGAAGCTGTGTACGGCGCTTCGTCGCCGGACCTGATGAAGCTGATCCGGCGATTGCCGAACGGTAACTCGTGCGTTCTACTGGTTGGGCACAATCCAGGCTTTGAAGATCTGGTTGGGCGTCTGAGCGGCTCGCACGAACGGATGCCGACCGCGGCTCTTGCTTTCATCGAGTTTCAGATCGATCACTGGGAAGATGTTAACGACGGAGAAGGGAAGCTCGCGGGGCTGCTGACTCCGAGGCAGCTCAGCGAGCAGAGCGATTAGGAGGTCTGTAATGGATGAAACCATTTTGCGCGCGCAACTAGTGGAACTACTGCGAGGCGGCGAGGCACACATCAAAGCAGAAGCTGCGCTCGCCGATGTCAATCCTCAATTTCGCAACGTTCGCCCGGCGGCGGATGTGCATTCGATTTGGGAAGAGCTCGAGCATCTGCGGATCGCGCAGGAAGATATCTTGCGATACACGATCGATGCTTCGTGGGAGTCACCGAAGTGGCCGGAGGGATTCTGGCCGGCCAGTACGGAAGGCGTGACTGACGAAATGTGGAAGGCTTCGGTTGACGGGTTCTTCGCCGATCTCGAAGAAGTAATCACGTTGGTTCAGGACGCGAAGCTGGACCTGACGGCGAAGATCCCTCACGGGGAGGGACGGACCTACTTGCGCGAGGTACTGATGGTGGCCGATCACAACGCGTATCATCTCGGTCAGATCGTGCAAGCGCGAAAACTGCTCGGCGATTGGCAGGGCTGACCTGCGGCGTCTTGGCGGAGCTTTGCGTCTCTGCGCGAAACCGCTAATTGCAGGACCCGTTTCGCGCCAAGACCCGCCAAGACGCAGAGCACATCCGCCAACTGCATTGGTGGTGTTAGCTATCCCGTTTGGCTCAAGGCGGTCACCTCATACAGAGCATACTCGCCCGTCTTGCCGGGAAGCGTCGCGCTGATCGTCTTGCCGAGCTGCACTCGATCTTTCACCTCATTGTAGGTCTCTTGTGAAATCAGAATTCTCGTCCCAGCTTGTTTATTCGCAGCTTCGATTCGGCTCGCGAGATTGACCGCATCACCGATTGCCGTCACTCGCTTCAAGCTCTGAGCGCCGATCGCGCCAACCACCACCTCGCCGTAGTGTATGCCGACTCCGATCTGAAAGCTCCTCGCGTAGATTGCTTCCAGATACGGCTTCAGATGTTCCGTCGCCTCGAGCATCTCGAGGCCTGCCTTTACCGCTTGCAGCGCTGCCCCGGTTTCATTTTCCATTCCAAAGAGAGCCATCAGACCGTCGCCCATGTAATTGTCAATCTGGCCGCCGTTGCGGTTGATCACGACTCCCATATCGTTGAAGTAGCGGTTCAGAACGTGAACGACATCATAAGGCGGAAGCGCCTCAGCGAAAGGCGTGAACCCGCGAATATCGGAGAACAGAACCGCCAGCCGCTTCTCTTCGCCGACGGATGTGGGCGCTGCTCCAACAGATCGCTGGTCGGTCAGTTGGAGGTCTTCGCCGTCGAGCACGAGCCGCCGAAGCTTCACGTCTTTCCTGATCGTCGTCTGGCAAGCCAATCGAATGTCCGGACTGAAATGTAGCCGGTCGGCGAGCTTTTGCTCTCTGTCGTTGCGCTCGACGCAATACTCGAGGCCTTCGAGAATCAGTACGCGGCAGGTCGAACACCGAGCGTTGCCGCCACACGCGTGAGCGTGCGGGATGCCCGCTCGCAGCGACGCCTGAAGAATGGTCTCAGCCGGATCGGCTTCGACCGTCTGCTTCTCAAGAATGTAGTAGACGCTTGGCATACACCATTCCTTTGGGATGAGTAAGCTCTCGCGATCCGCTTCGGTCACCGTGAACTCTCGAATCTTTTTGATTCGCGACCGGTTTACGGATGCGCAGTCTCGCTAATAACGCGGGATCGCCCGCTCTCGTTATTGAAGCGATCGAGGGCGGTCACCTTGTAGAAGTACGTTTGTTCGATAACAACTAGATCATCCCTGAATGTCACCGTAGTCAGTGGCTGGTCGTTCAGCTTTATCCAGTCCTTGTCGGGCGTGTCCACTGAGCTCGCCCTGTAGACGTTGTATCCGATCACGTCGCGCTCGGAGCTGCTCGGCCAGAATAAGCTGATCGTTCCATTTGCAGACGCGACCGAAACCGGATCAGGGGCAGAAGGCGCGAACGTGTCGATAGGTGTGAACGATAGCTGAGCACTATCCGCGCTCTCGACCAGTCCGCTCGCGCCCTGCGACAGCGCGCGCACGAAGTAAACGTAGTCGACCAGGTACTGGAACTTAGTATCGGTGAAACTCGTGGCGGCCAGCGGCTCGGGATTGAGCAACTCGCCCCCAAAGTCGCGCTTGGCGGCTCGCCGGTAGACGTTGTATCCGACCACGGAGGCTGGAGTCACTCCGTCAACGTTTGCCGCCGGCGGACTCCAGGAGATCGTGACCGCGTCTTGAACGTCGGCCTTCGCACTCAAGTCAGCGGGAGGCAGCGCGATCGCCGGAGCAGGTTCGACCGCGACGGTATTTGAGAAGGCCGCCGCTTGGCCGCGCTTGTTGACATATCGAACCGCGTAGCGCAGCCGCGCGTTCGCTTGCTGCGTCAAGGTTGTGAGATTCACTGCATCAGCAAAGTGCAGAAGACCACGCGCCTTTGCCTGAGCTTCAATCGTAGCCCGGTCCATAACGCCGATCACCTGGGCGGTGACTTCGTAGTCATCCGGGTCGAGCACCGGTTCCTGATCGTGCCGCTCGGTCAGACGATAAATGTCCACGCGTGAAATGTAGAAGCGGCTCGACTCGTCTTGGACGAGCGCCGGCGGCGGCCACGACAGCAGTATGCTCGCCCCGCGCTGGATCGCCGTCAAATCGGCCGTGCGCTCCGATAGGCGTACGGGCGCCACGGGCGCGCCAACCTTTCCGCAAGCAGTGCCGATGAGCGCGATGCTCAAGATCAAGATGAAAAAGTTGATTTGGATTGAGCGATGACTTCGTCGCACGCGGATAAAGCGTGCTTCAAGAGAACTGATCCCGATGAGCTTATGGCCGAAGTCTGGAGAGCGAATCACAGGATATACCGGCTGAGGTCCTCGTTCTTCACTATCTCGGCAAGCTGCTTGTGCACG
>JBGQGO010000521.1:0-4455 GCA_041497455.1 Blastocatellia bacterium
CATAGCGACAAGCCAACCCTTCTGTTGTTGACGAGTTCCTTTCCGAGCTCGCCGGACGACGAGACGTGCGGCTACATTCGCGATTTCGCGCGCAGCCTTTCCGTTGATTTCAATGTTACAGTTCTTGCGCCGCCCGATCGCTCGGCGGTTCGATGGCCACCGGATGCGTTCACGCTAACTCGCTCCGGATCGCTTTTGCCACGAAGGCTCGACCCGCTTCAGGCCGGCGCCGATCTGAATCATTTGGCTTCAGGAAGTCTCCTCGCCAAGCTCGCGACGCTGGTCTCGTTGGTTTGTTTTTTTGTGCACGCTCTGGCGTTAGCCTTGCGAGCCGACGCGGTCTGTTCACACTGGATGGTTCCTTCCGGGCTCATAGGCGCTTTGATCTGCCGGTTGCTCGGAAAACGGCACGTTGTTGTTGAACACTCAGGCGCGCTTCATCTTCTCGCTCGAATGCGCGGAGGCAGACGGATCGCGAGATTCATCGTCGAAGGCAGCGATCGACTAGTGACCGTCAGCGCTGACTTGAACAGAAAACTCATCGCGCTGTGCCCGGAAGCGAAGACCAAAGTCTCAGTCATACCAATGGGCGTCAGCGTTTGTTCGCCCTACCGTGAAACGATCCCCACCAGGCAATCGACTCGTACGATCTTGTTCATCGGCCGGCTTATCGAAATCAAGGGGCTCGACGTGTTGTTGAGAGCCATGGACGGGCTGGATGATTTGCGCCTGATCGTCGCTGGTGACGGTGAACGTCGCGATCAACTCGAAGGCCTGGCGCGGGCGCTTTCTCTGAATGCCAGCTTCATCGGCCGGATCGGTGCAGCGCAAAGGGAGCAGCTTCTCTTGATTTGCGACTTCGCAGTGATTCCGTCTCGAGTGCTCGCCGATGGCCGCACAGAAGGAACACCCGTCGTGTGCCTTGAAGCGATGGCCGCCGGCCGAGTAGTAATCGCCTCGAGAGTTGGGGGACTTGCCGAAGCAATAGTCGATGGTGAGAATGGACTGCTCTTCGAACAAGGCGACGACCGGATGCTTAAAGAAAAGTTGTCGCTCGTTCTGAGCGATGATAGCTTGCGAAGGACAATCGAGGAGAATGCGCGCCGTTCGGCCGCAGCTTATGACTGGGCGCGGGTCGGCTTGCGGCACAACAGAATCATCAAGAGCGCCTTAAGGAAGAATGACGCCATTGGCAACAGAAGAGTCGAAGCCTCTAACATCCACGGATAACATCGCTGCGATTGCCGGCCGGGGCACGATCTACATAACCGCCGCCAAGATTTGGTTCATGGTCAGCGGTTATGGGATAGCCGTCACATTGGCTCATCTGCTCACCGATGAGAACTACGGGATATACAGAGTCGTCATCAACACGGTTTCGATCATTAATGCCGTCATCGTTACCGGCACGTACCAGACGGTGTCGAAATACGTCTCGCAGGAGCCGGAGAAAGCCGGCTCGATAAAATGGAAAGCGCTTGGCTTGCAAGTATACGTCGGCGGGGCGGCGACCCTCGGGTTCTTCCTGCTTGCGCCGGTGATGGCGTCGCTGTTGAACGACTCGCGTCTGACCGGCTGGCTTCGGCTCGCGAGTGCGATCACCCTCTCGTATTCGTTCTACGCGGTCTACACGGGCTACTTCAACGGTAAGAAAAGATTCGGAATTCAGGCCGGACTCGACATAACATACTCGACTCTGAAGCTGGTGTTCATTGTTTCGCTCGCGTGGCTGGGGTTTGGGGTGACCGGGAGTGTGGGTGGGTTCGCCCTTGCCGCTGCGTGCGTGCTGGCCATATCGGCGATAGCCGGGCGTGGGGGCGGCCGCAAAGGCGACGCGCGAGTTGGACAGTTATTCAAGTTCCAATCTTACCTTCTGGTGTTCACATTCGTGTTGACGCTCCTTCAGAGAGTGGACCTGATGCTGATCAAGGCTCTGTCATCGCCCGTCGCGAAGACGGCCAGCGAGAACGCCGGTTATTACAGCGCCGCCGTTGACATTGCGAATATCACTTATCAGATTATCGTCTCAGTGACATTCGTTATCTTCCCGCTCGTCTCGCAATCTACCTTCGCGGATGATCGCGCCCGCACTCAAGGCTATATTTCGAACACACTGCGCTACACGCTCATGGTAATGGCGTTGACTGCGACGCTGTTTTCGTCGTGCGCCAGCGGAGTTCTAAAAGTAATATACCGGGAAACATATCAAGCGGGGAGCCCGGCCTTGAGGATCGTGGCGTTCGGCATGTTGTTTTTCGGGTTGCTCTACGTTATTACCACGATCATATCTGCGAGCGGGCAACCGAAGATATCCCTGCTGCTCGGCGCAATCACCCTGGTTCTCAGCACGGCTCTGAATGCCCTGTTGATTCCCTCTCACGGACTCATCGGAGCGGCGGCCGCGACCACCGTCTCGATGGTGATAGGAACCGTGCTGGCCTGCGCGTATCTCTGGAGAAGGTTCAGGACCTTGATGTCTATCGCGTCGGCCTTGCGAATCGCGGCGTGCGCCGGAGTGATCTATGCGGCGTCACTTCTCTTCTCTCCCGCGTCGAAGATTCTGATCGTAGCCCAACTCATCGCATTGTCAGTCGCCTACGTGATCGCGCTGATCGTTAGCGGAGAACTCGGCCGGAGTGACTTAAGGCTGATCGCGCGAGTGGTCCGGCCAAGCTGAGCGTGGCATTAGAGGTTGCTGAAACTCCGGGAATACCACCCACGGAAGTGGGTGGATTGTTCACGTGCGGCCTACAACCGAGGCGGCCCGACCCTTCGGTTTTGGTTATCTCTCTCCCCTCGCGCCGCGAGGGGAGAGAGGCAAAACGGGAGCCTCGGGTGCGCCCTATATAGGCAGGACTTGAACAATCCACCCACTGCCGTGGGTGGTATTTATTCCCGGAGTTTTCACACGGTCTCTGAAGTTGGGGGTTTTGACAACCGCGTCGAAGGCTGCGACAAACAACTAACTCACCGCTAATTCATTTAGCCTCGCGCACCTCTCCGGTCGGGCCAAAGAAGTACTGGCTTTCATCCGCGTCCCACGGTCTGCTCACCGTCACAACGTCTATGAACCGGCCCAAACGGTTCCTCAACTCGGCGGCCTTCTCCGGCATGCGATCGTAGAGGTTACGAACCTCGGAAGGATCGTTCTTGAGGTCGAATAGTTCGAAACTGTAGCAGTCGCGGTTGTAGATCAGCTTGAATCCATCCTGAGTGATGATCATGTACTTCTTCTGTTCCGAGCTCACGTATTGGTCGGGCCGAACAAACGGGGACACCTCCTGATTCGTCTGTTCTCCGTACACCGGCGGATGTGTGAACGGCTCGCCGCGCATCAAAGGCACGAGGCTCACTCCCGCACACTCCTTCGGATAGTCCAAACCCACTGCGTTCAACATCGTCGGCCCGAGATCAATCGTGCTGACATAGTCTTTGATAGAACGCGCCGGCAAGCCGGGCACGTGAATGATCATCGGGACGCGAGTCTGCTCATTGTAGAGCTGTGTTGAATGCTTATAGACGCCACGCTCGCCGAGCGATTCGCCGTGGTCGGCCATGATGACGATCATCGTGTCGTCCATCCTTCCCGACTTCTCCATCCAATCAAACAGCCTGCCCAGATGGAAATCCAGGTAAGAAATCTCGCCATCGTAGAGATCAGTGATCGAAGAGCCGTAATGAAATTCCTCGTGCGGCTTGTACGGTCTGTGAGTGTCGGTCGAATATAGGTACGCACAAAACGGTTGATCCTTCGACGCGCTGCCCAGCACGTCGATGGCTGAATTAATCGTTCCCTCAAACGTGCCGTCCCTGGCGGGGTCGACTACTGTCATTCCTTTCACATGCCGCCGCAGTGTTGAAATGCGTCGTGGAAACAGAAGCGCGTTGTATCCGTTGCGAGCCGTGATCTCGGGCCAGCCTTCAAGATGCGAGTCCCAGTACGCGCCTTGCGTAAACTTGGGCAGCGCTTCAAAGGTATTGGGCGCCGGAGTGTAAGCGTTCTCGAATAGCGCAGACCGAGCCGCAAGCTTGTCGAGGTTGGGACTCGTTTTTCGAGAGTATCCGTACGCGCTCAAGTGATCAGCCCTGCAGGCATCGATGAACACATAGATCACGTTCAGCCGCTTAGCCGAAGGGTCGGGCGGCTGGTGAAGAGAACTATGCTCGAGCTTCCAATCGGCGATCCCTCGTTGAGTCAGGGCGCCGCCGATGCAATTGTGATCAACGCCGTCATCGACAATCTCGCCGCGACCGGGATTGATGTCCGAGCGACGGTCATCACAATCCCCGCCGCCAAGGAGAGAGGTATACCCATCGCGATCGAAGTCCAACGCCCACTGCGCGAGCTTGAAGTACTGCCTGGCCTGAGTTGTGCGATAGAAGAGCTGCGTCTTGAGGTTTTGGTCTTTATCAAAGTTAACGAAAGTAAAATCCACCGAAGCAATCAGAACGACG
>JBGQGO010000522.1:0-4448 GCA_041497455.1 Blastocatellia bacterium
CAGCGCGGCGTTCACGACGCCTTGTTCGGTCCAGCGGCGAATCACACGTTCGCTGAGACCAAACAAATGTTTGATTTCGTGAACGGTGTAGGTCGACTTGACCCGTTGATAATCAGCTTTCGACGGCGCCGGGGCGGGGAACCGCAGAATCTTGGTATCTTTTTTGGACATCCGCTGAAGCTCAGCCTATGATGCTTTGCTCTTTCGAGCCTTCTTCGGCTTCGCTTCCTCCGCTTCTTCCTGCTTCTTGGCCTTGCCTGTAGCTTTCACCATCGGCTTGCGTTGGGCTTGTTTGATGCTCTCTTTGAGCGCGGTCATTATGTCGACCGTGGGCTGCTCTTCTTCGACGAAGCCGGCCACTTCTTTGCCCGCGATCTTGGCTTCGATTATGTCCTTGAGAGCTTCGTTGTAGCGGTCGCGCATCTCGATCTCGCCTATCGAAGTCACCATCTGATCGACCAGCGTGTGCGCGAGCTTTAACTCGTTCTTGTCGATCTCCTGATGCTCGAGGTTCGGCACTTCAGTGATCTTTCTGACTTCCTTCGGATAGCGTAGTTTGTAAACCACCAGCCCTTCGTCTTGCGGTGCGAGAGCGACGAAGTCCTCGCGGTCGCGCAGAACGACTTTCCCGAGACCCACCTTTCCCGTGTCCTTCAACACCTCGCGGAGCAGCGCGTAGGTCTTCGCGCCAACCTCCCCGTCGGGACCCACGAAGTAAGGCGAGTCATACAGCATCGGCGGTATCTCAGACTTGTCGACGAAGCCGACGATGTCGATGACCTTGGTTGTTTTCAGCTTCACCTTCGTGAGGTCGTCGGGTTCGAGGATGGCGTACTGGTCTTTGGCGTACTGATAGCCCTTGATGATGTCATCCTTCGAGACAACCTTGTTGCACTTCTTACACCGCTTGTCGTAACCGATGGGACCGTAGTCGTCCTTGTGCAGTTGGTTGAGGTGAATCTGTTCCGATGTTTCGATCGCGTTGTAGACGCGAACAGGGATGGCGACTAAGAGAAACCGTATGTGACCTTTCCAAATTGAGCGCATTTCATATCTCCTCGGGGGCTTGGCGGGATTATACAACAGGACGCGTGACGAGCGTCAAGAAATGCGTCCTTGATTCCGAATTCTCAGCCCATTGACGCCCAAGTCTTAAGAACCTATGATGCCGTCAACGCATTCGTTGATCCGAAAAGGAGCGTCTATGAGATTACGAGCAACTCTTCTCCTTCTGATGATAGGTGGGGTTCTTGTTGACATGGTGTTACCGGGGTTGATCAGCGCAGGGGCCGTCTCTGGACTTAACAAGCCAGCCCCAGCGACAAAGGCCAGACCGGCATTGGCCGGCGTCGCAAGCCCGCGCTACATCGTCACTGACATAGGTTTGGTTCCCGGGACAGTGCTTGCCGGCGTCAGTGAGCAACGGGTTCTCAGAATGAACGACTCTGGTCAAGTTGTTGGGAATGCGTTCTCCCTTACCAATTTCGGGGATATTGGATATCTCTATAGCGGCGGGATGCTGACTAGCCTGAGCCCGCTTCGTAGCGCTAACGCTATTAACAACGTCGGCCAGATAGCCGGCTCAACAGGTCGGCCTGTGGTTCGTAACAGCAATGGCTCGATCACAAGCCTCGGACTTCTTCCTGGCGACAACAACGGAGGCGACAGCCTCGGGATCAATGATAGCGGACAGGTGGTGGGCATTTCGCGTTTCAGTTTCCTGATTATTGGTATCGATGATCCTACAGACTACTTCCGTGCCTTTCTCTATAGTAACGGAGTGATGCAGGATCTTGGCTTTGGCCAGTTCAGTGCTGCTTATGCCATCAACAACTCAGGCCAGATCGTTGGTGGGACCTTTCGTGACTTCTTTGCTTTGTTTTATAGCAACGGTGTAACAACTAACGTCGGAATGAAAATTGTTTTCCGCGCCATCAATAACTCAGGCCAAGCGACTGGCCGGATCCAGGATGCTAACAACCGGAGTCACGCGCTTCTTTATGCCAACGGCGCGACGCAAGATCTCGGTACACTTCCCGGCGATTCTTTCAGCGTTGGCTTTGGTATTAGCGAGCACGGCGAAGTGGTAGGCACTTCGGCCGCCTGTTGCCAGATCAGCGACAGAGCGCGTGCGTTCATCTACAGCAACGGTGTGATGGAGGATCTTAACGATTTGATACCGGCTGGTTCTGGCGTGTTTCTGGACGCGGCTTACGACATTAATGAAGTTGGGCAAATTGCAGCCGGCGGCCGACTTGGCAATGGTGGCCCATTTCATCCCTTCTTGCTGACTCTCGTTCAGAATTTCAATGTCTGTCTCCAGGATGAAAGCGATGGGAGCGTCTTCGTCATCAACACGACCACAGGCGATTACCAGTTCATCAACTGCGGTGGCCTTACGCTTGGAGGAACGGGCAAGCTGAACATAAGAGGCGGCGTCGTGACTCTTCAACACTATGCGGGTGATCGCAGGATACTGGCTAGACTTGATATGAGTGTTAACAAAGGCACTGCGACTATCGGACTTTTTTCGCCTGGCCGAACATTCACGATAACGGACAGAAATATCAGCAACAACTCTTGCAATTGTGCCGCTCGATGAGTCTCAGCGGACCCGCGCCGCGAATGGAGCCTCAGCTTCTCAGCGTCTCGCCTCCGCAAGCCATCGACTTCCCGGTGGGCAGAGGTCCACGAAGCTGCACATTCGGCAATGCTCGGCGGGGTTGCACGGGAAGTTCTCGGGCGAGGATGATGAAACGAGCGCCAGCATTGTTTCATCGATCGCGGCCGCGCAGACCTCGCGTTCGAGCAGTTCACCCGACAAATACACCTCGACATCCGGGTCCAGGAAATGCAACGTCACTCGCACACTTGTGACTTCAGGTATCAAGTCGCGCGCAGCAAGAGCGTAAGCCTGCATTTGAACTCGATAATCCATGGCGGCCGCGCCGATTTCCGCCCGTATCAGAAGATCTCGATCAACTCGCGCCTCGGATGCAGGCTGTAAGAACTCGAATGACAGTTGTCCCCGGTCCGCCTTTCCTTCCACTCCCGAGTCGCGCCTCCCGCGAAACCGATTTGTTTTGAAGTCGATGATCTCGACGTGAAAGCCCTCACCATTTGAAACTGGAAAGACCAGCAGCTTGTCGATCGTGCCCGTTAGAATCCCGAGCGGGCGCCTTAGCCGAAACCGCTGCTCGCTGAAGACGCCCGGCGGTTGATGCGTGATGAGTGATGAGTCACCGGTAAGAGCACGCGCTGATTCGATTCGCTCACGGACTTTGCTTCCAACATAATTCTTCGCGAGCGGCAGCAGGTCGCGAAGAGCCTTTTCAGAATCGATCTCAGAGATCCGATCGCCAAGTTCTGCGGCTCTTTGACTCAACACGTCTTCGAAGCTGCTCTTCAAACATTCGTGAAGTTCATCGCCTTCGATAAACTTCTCACAGAAGCGATGCATCACCGCGCCTCGAAGCGTCGCCGTAAGGTTCGCCGGCGGCTCGGGAGCTTCAGCGTCGTTCCACACCGCTACTTCCTCCTCGCTGGGCGCGTGAAGCACTCGATCGAAGTAATACTGCCGCGGGCAACGCCGGTAGTTCAGAAGCTGAGTTACGCTGAATCGGTGAAGCGCGCTCGAGCGCTCCGATCGGATCGATTCGAGTAGCGGAAAACCTTCATCGCCCGGAGGCATCAAGTCCGGTTGGACTGTTCGAGCCTCGTCCTGACTCGCTGTTTGGGGCGCAGCGTCCAACAGATTCAACGTCAGCCGCAAGTCGACGCCCTCCGCCGGAGCGAGGAGTCCGCTCGCTGCATCACTCCCCACTCCGAGCGCTTTGCATACCCAATCGAGCCATGAATTCCTCAAGCTCGCGAGGTCTTTCGCCGCTCCAGAGAGTATTAACCGGTCTTGCGCGCGAGTCGCCGCAACGTAGAGCAAGCGCATGCTTTCGAATTCCTCGCGCCGCTTCGCGCGTTCAGCGAAAGTCGTAAACGCCGATCCCCCCACGAGCTTGCCTCGTCCATCGGGGACCTTCAACGTCAACCCGCGATGCCGGTCCAGCGCCCACCACGCGCGCCTGTTGTCCGGTTGGCGATGAAGGTCCGGAATGATCACCACGGAGAACTCGAGCCCTTTCGATTGATGAATCGACATCAGTCGAACGGCGTCAGCCGAGTCGTCGATTTGGCCTTCACTCTCGCGGCCTCCCGCTTCTTCAAAATCGCGGACGAAGCGCACGAAGTCGCGGATCAAGTAAGCGCCCGACCGCTCGAATCGCTCGGCGAGCGTGAACAGCTTTTCGAGATTGGCAAGCCGCTGCGCACCGTCGAAGTTTGCTGCGGTGACTGTGCGATACTCCGAAGCCTCAACGGCAAATCTCAGCAGCTCGGATAATCCCGATCGCTTCGCTCGCCGAATCAGCTCCTCCAGCAACTCGCGCGCATGTTCG
>JBGQGO010000523.1:0-4440 GCA_041497455.1 Blastocatellia bacterium
CTCACTCCGTAGGAGTGACATGTCTATAGACGCGACGACGGCGTGGCACGCTCACTCCATAGGAGTGACATGTCTATAGACGCGACGACGACGTGGCACGCTCACTCCATAGGAGTGACCTTCTTCGTAGAGCGCTGTGAACGATGATACGCTGATCGAGAGCATAAATTCTGACGCTAAAGGTAACTCCTACGGAGTTAGGGCCATCCAGCGCGCCGGCATCTATAGACAGGCAACTCCTACGGAGTTGCTCGATTAACAAGAACGTGGGTGGGATTGATCGCAAACATATCTACGCGGGGCTTCACGCGTGGTCGGCAACAAATGAGGCGTTGCTCTCAACGGCCGGCCGAGCCGCCGGCGCAAGGAGGTAGCCGGTCAATTCCTCATTGCTGTGGCGAAGGCAAAACTCCTGAAACGTCTCGGCGTCGACTCGCTCATCCTTGTAGATCTGGAACAACCGCGCGAGAGACTCGGCAAGCTCGTCCGATGGAATTCGTGCGCCAACTCTGCGCCCAAAAGTCTCGTGCGCTCCTACGCCGCCTCCGAGAAAGAACTGGAAGGTCTCTTTCTTCACGCCGTCGATAGTCGTCAGCGAGCCCTCGAGCCCCACATCGCAAATATGATGTTGCCCGCAAGCGTTCGGGCAGCCGGTTACGCTGATCCGAGGACGATCCTCCAGATCAACCTGCTCGGCGAGGTACTGGTCCAACTCACGAGCACGGTTCTTTGTCTCGGCGATCGCCAGCTTGCAAAACTGTATGCCGGTGCAAGCCACCATGCCGCGCTTCGCCCAGGACGGCTCGTAGTCGAACCCCGCTGACTTTAGATCGTGCTTCATCGTCTCTAGGTTTTCGCTGTCGATATCGAGCAGGATGATGTTCTGCGTATTCGTCGTGCGAAGCCGGCCGCGGCCGTGCTTCTCTGCAAGCTCAGCCAGAATCCTCAACTGCTCGCTGGACGTTCGCCCGCCGACCAGCGCCACGCCGACGTAATGAAACGAGTCGCCTCGCTGCCGATGAATCCCCAGATGCGACCGGTCGCGGGCAGTAACCTCCGCGGCTTCCGGTTGGTCAGCGCGCCGAAGCTTCCATCCAAGCTGAGCTTCGACCTCATCGCGAAAGCGTGGTATCTCCCATTGCTCGACCAGGAACTTCAACCGCGCCCGCTTGCGATTCTCGCGGTTTCCGTTATCGCGAAACACTGCCGCTATAGCCGCGCACAACTCGACAATTTCGCCGGGCTCAACCAGCACGCCAAGGTCTTTCGAGAAGCGCGGCGAAGTCGAAAGCCCGCCTCCAACGCGCGCGCGAAACGCAACGCCGCCGCGCTCGTGGTCCTTCACCGCGAAGACGCCTATGTCGTTGATCTCCGGATAGACGCACCGCACCGCGCAGCCGGTGATCGCGATCTTGAACTTGCGCGGCAAATTCGAGAAGTCGCGATTGCCGACAAAGAAATCGTTCACGCGCCGAATCAGCGGCGTCACGTCGTAAAGCTCATCCGAGTCAACCCCCGAAACCGGACAACTGATTATGTTGCGAACCGTGTCGCCGCAGGCATCGGTGGTGGTCAGGCCAACGCGATCGAGCGCCTCGAAGATCGCGGGTATGTCGTCGATTCTGACCCAATGAAGCTGGATGTTCTGCCGGACGGTTATGTCCGCGAGACCCTTGCCGAACTTGCCCGACAGTTCTGCAATTGCCAGCAACTGGCTCGCATTCAACTGGCCGCCCGGGATTCGGATGCGAACCATAAAGTAGCCGTCGTCTGCCGGGCGTTGAGTGTAGACGCCATACCATTTGAACAGAGCTTCGTCTTCGGAGGTTATTCTGTGTTCACCCTGCGCAGCGTATCGATGAATGTCCGCGAGCACATCCAGCCCATCTTTGCGCTTCTTGATGTCTTCAATCTTGTTCATAACGTACTCCTCACTGCCCCCTCACTGCGATGCCGCGCAGGTTTCGATCCTTGTGGTTTCATCGTGCAGCATTCCGATGTTCAGAATCTGCGAGAGAATCCTCGCGGTGCTCTCTTCAACTGTTTCGACGGAACTATCAACCGTTATGTCGGGCGAGAGCGGTTCTTCATACGGATCGCTGATGCCCGTGAAGTGCTCGACCTCTCCCGCGAGAGCTCTTGCGTAAAGGCCTTTCACGTCGCGCCGTATGAGCGTGTTCAGCGGGCACCGAACAAACACTTCGAGGAAGCGCACACCGTCGCCTTCAATCGAACGCCTAACATCGTCGCGCGACCGCTGGTATGGAGAGATAGCAGCGCCGAGTGCTACTACCCCGTTGCGTGCCAGCAGTCGCGCGACGAAACCGATACGCCGGATGTTTGTGTCGCGGTCTTCTTGCGAGAATCCCAACCCGCGGCTCAGGTTCTCGCGCATTTCGTCGCCATCGAGCGTCTCGACTTTCAGCCCAGCCGCTCTGAGTTGGGCGGAGAGCGATCGCGCAAGCGTGGTCTTGCCCGCGCCTGACAGCCCCGTGAGCCAGACAACCAGTCCGTCGTTGTTCGCGTAGCTTGGATTCTTGTTCACGTTTTTCTTCTCCGCCTCTTATGTCAGTTGTTTGCCTGGCGCCATTTCGATCCGCGGCACGAAGGCTATCGGGCGAGCCGGCGCGTGCAGCCCGCATTCCTTCTTCGCGCGGCCCGGCCATCGGCCGGCACGTTCGTCATCACCCTGGCGAACCGGCTGCGTGCAATGCGTGCAGCCGATGCTGGGATAGCCACGATCGTGCAGCGGGTTGTAGGGGACGTTGTTTCTGGCGATGTACTCCCAGACTTGTTGCTTGTTCCAACGCACAAGCGGGTTGATCTTGACGAGCCGCCATTGGCAGTCCCACTCGATGACGCGGGCGTTCGACCGTTCGAGCGTCTGGTCCTGGCGAATCGCGGTTATCCAGGCCCGGCGGCCTTGCAACGCGTCCTTGAGCGGTTCGAGTTTTCTCAGCCGGCAGCAAAGATCCGGGTTGGTGGACCAGAGCTTCGCACCGAATCTGAGTTCTTGTTGCTCCGGGGTGATGTCAGTCTTGAAGACGCGGATTTCAATCTGGTAGCGATCTTCGAGGCGGCGGCGCAACTCGTACGTTTCAGGGAACAGGAACGCAGTGTCGAGGAAGAACACATCAACTCGTGGATTGATCCTTACAGCCATGTCGATGAGCGCAACGCCCTCGGCGCCAAAGCCCGTCGCGATGGTCACGCCTTCTTGAAACCAATCGAACGCCCATCGAAGCGTTTCTTCGGGCGCAGCTTCGTCGAGCAAGGATGCGGCCGTTTCAACTCGCTCGATCTCGCGAGGGGGCGGCCCCAATCTGACAATCTCACTAACGGCTTGCGACATATGATTCTCCTTTGTTTAATCGCCCGCTGCGGCGACGGCTGTTTCCGACAACGCGCGCAGCTCATATCTAAGCTCGTCGCTGCCAAACCAGTTAAGCTTCGCCCCAAGCGCTGCGACCTCTCCGACTATTGCTATCGCGGGCGGTTCGATCTTGAAGCTGCCGTACTCGCTCGCCACGATCAAATCATCAAGGCTCCCTGAGTAGACTTCCTGATGCTGATAGGTGCCCCAACGAACTATCGCGATTGGCGTTGACGGGGCTCGCCCGCTTGCGATGAGCTCGCGCGCGATGCTCGAGATAGTCTCTGCGCACATGAAGATCACCAGCGTGCCGGCCGACTGGGCCAGGATCGACCAATCGACGGCTTGCTTGTCGCCGCCGCGCGCGTCGTGACCTGTTATGAACGTGACGCTCGAGGAGTGACCTCGGTGCGTGAGCGGTATGCCTGCGTAGGCCGCCGCCGCGATGCCCGATGAAACACCGGGAATGACTTCCCAACCGACGCCGGCTTCAACAAGCGCTTCGGCTTCTTCGCCGCCCCTACCGAAGACGAACGGATCGCCTCCCTTTAGTCGCGCAACGACCTGGCCTTCAAGGGCGCGATCGATCAGCAGGCGATTGATCTGAGCTTGCGAGATTGAGGGTTCACCCGAGCGTTTGCCGGCGTAGATCAACTCCGCGTCACGGCGTGAGTGGGCGAGCACCTCGGGATTGACGAGGTAGTCGTACACGATCACGTCGCTTGCGCCGATGGCCTCGGCTGCCTTGATCGTGAGCAGCTTGGGATCGCCCGGCCCCGCGCCGATCAAGTAAACCTTGCCTGTTGATCTCTTCGCGTCGTTCATAGCCAACGCAACTCCAAAAACGAAAAACCCACCACCGGCAGAGCCGATAGTGGGTTTTTCTAAACTCTATGTGAGCTTAAAGCTCGTTGTTGAGCTTTATGTCTCAGGTTCCATCGCAATGGACTCCACTAAAGGCTTTGGGCAAGCGCGGCGTCGCCGCGCTGCTACAGATGCAATAGGAATCGCGCATCATGCTTTTCATAAGCCCTTAGAGATCCAAAGTCAGGCTCATAGATATACTC
>JBGQGO010000524.1:0-4430 GCA_041497455.1 Blastocatellia bacterium
GAACTTCAGAACCTTCAGCGAGCTTGCCTTCAGCTTCCGCATCACGCCTGACTTGTTGGTCTCCGCGTTGATCTTCTCGCTGGTGCTCGGACTGGTTGGAGGTCTGTTGCCTTCGCGACTGGCCGCGCGCATGCCGATCACCAAAGCGCTGCGTGAGATTTGAACTCCAGCCGATCCTCCTGGACCCGACGCCTCAATAATCCCTGGGTTCTGGCACTTTCGGCTTTCAGTAGCGTTTCACTCTTAAGGCTGGGATTCCAAGCGCAATTCCTCGTCAGCGACCATCGCAGTTATCACCGCGACAGGACGGCGGGTCGAGACCTTGGACACTGGCTCAAACGGCGATCCTCTGTCAGTTGCACTTGCAAGACTCGGGTCGGAAGGATGGGAGTTTGTTGGTCAGGTGGAGTACAACAATCCGGGACCGGAGCATCGACCAGATACGTGGTTGTTCAAACGCCCGGCCCTTTAGGGCGCGCTCGCATCCACGGCGGGATTTTCTTTACCACTCGCTGGTACACCGGGCACGTCGCAATGTGTGCGCCTGGAAGGTAGCCGGTGCTGATCAAGAACTCGCCGGTGATTTCTCCCCCGGTGAAGAGAAAAGTCTTCTTGAAGAGCTTCACCCATTCGTCCCTTGTCAGCGGATGATGAGCATCAAGCCACCGAGCGAATGAGCGGTGGCTCTCGCGAATGGTCACGATCCGGCGAGCGTTCTCGATCACCGCGTTGATCTTCAGCTCGTTGCGGATGATGCCGGCATCACGCAAGAGTCTCGCTCGCTCGCGGCGTCCGTAGTCCGCCACTCGATCGACATTGAACCCGTCGAATGCCGCTCTGAAGTTCTCTCGCTTCATTAGAATCGTCAGCCACGACAAGCCCGCCTGGTTGATCTCGAGCACCAGCCTCTCGAACAACTTTGAGTCGTCGCGAATCGGAAAGCCATACTCCTTCGCGTGATACGGACCGTGATAAGGATGCCCCGGTGCGATATCGCAGTAGCTGCCCATCTCGCCTCCTTCTCGTTCGTTGAAACAATGTATCGTGCAGCGTGGCTCTCGATCAAATTCCTGCGGTGTCTTGATTTGATTGTCCGACAAACCTCAGTTTGTCGGACGACTGGAGCTTGGACATTTCTTTCCCGAATCCCACCAACGCAGTTGGTGGATTGTTCATACTCAGCCTACAAAAGGACTGGCGCACGCTTTTCGGAATCCCACCAACGCAACTGCGTTGGTGGGATTCGGGCAAGACAATGTCCAAACTCCAGTGTCTGACAAACTGAAGTTTGTCGGACGTTCAAGGCGCCGCCAAAACTTCTTCCGGCTTGCGCCTGAATGCACTGGCGCGGTAGAAACATGCGCTGTGCCCGACACTCCGAAAAGAGGATGAATTGAGATGAGTCTGGATCTTGAAAACCAAATCGTCGATACGTGGAACATAAACAATCGAATCAACCTCTACCTGCTCGAAGCGATTCCTCCCGGCGCCTTGAACGACGTTTCGACGTCGAAAGGGCGAACCGTAGCCCAGCAGTTGGCTCACCTTCACAACGTTCGGCTGATGTGGCTGAAGGTCTCCGGCCCGGAGTTGATGGAAGGCCTCGAGAAGATCGAGAAGGAAAC
This sequence comes from Blastocatellia bacterium, assembly GCA_041497455.1. GTDB lineage: Bacteria > Acidobacteriota > Blastocatellia > UBA7656 > UBA7656 > Onstottus_A. Next base: position 1,626 of record JBGQGO010000524.1, read on the forward strand.
GGCGGCGGACAAGAAACTTCTTGCGCGGAGTCTCAAGGAGTCCGGCAATGCGATGGAAACGTTGCTCAAGAAGTCGCTCGAAAACGGCGGCAAGATCAAAGGATTTAAGCCGCACATCACCGCTTTTCTGGGCTACATCGTCGCGCACGAGTCGCATCATCGCGGACAGATCGCGCTCTCGCTGAAGCAGTCCGGTCACACCCTCGACAAGAAAGTCGCATACGGAATCTGGGAGTGGGGTGTGCGATAGACGATGGCGCAAACGAGGCCGATTGAAAACGCGGACAAGCTCGCGGCTGAGATCGCCGCGCGCATTCGCCTGCTACCAAATTTGAAGACGGAAGATGTAAGAGGCGTTCGCCGCGAGTTCTCGAAGCGCCTCTCGAAGGCAACGCCTCGGATCGTCATCGACGCAGCGCTCCGCCTTATGGACAGGCAGGCGATTGAACACCGCTTTGTTGCATACGAGCTTGTCTCTAAGCACCCGGCGGCGCTCGCGAGCCTGGGCGCGAAGGAACTTGAACGGTTTGGCCGCGGCATCGACAGTTGGGGCGCGGTTGATATGTTTGCTTGTTACCTCGCGGGGCCCGCGTGGCGCGAGCGCCAGGTTCCCGACAAGCTCATTCATAACTGGGCACATTCAAAGAACCGATGGCGGCGTCGAGCTGCACTGGTCAGCACCGTGCCGCTGAACAGCAAAGCTCGCGGGGGCAGCGGTGATACTCCGCGCACCCTTGCAGTTTGCCGCGCACTGGTTGGCGATCGTGACGATATGGTAGTGAAGGCCCTGTCGTGGGCGCTGCGCGAACTCTCGAAGCGCGACCCAGAAGCCGTGGATCAGTTTCTCGATGAGCATCAGAGCGTCCTCGCTGCGCGTGTAGTTCGAGAAGTAAGGAACAAGCTTTCAACCGGGCTGAAGAATCCGCGGCTCAGAAACGCCGGTAAAGTTCGCTAGAAGAGGAAGGCAGGGTGTTTCACTCTCTGCGTTCCCCAGCGCCCTCTGCGGTTCAGGTCGGAAAGTTCGCTACAAGAGGAGGCAGATATGTTTCAAGGACTACGGACTGTTATCTATCACGTGAGCGATCTCGATCGAGCGAAGGCCTGGTATGCCTTGGTGCTCGGACTCGAACCATACTTCGATCAACCTTTTTATGTGGGTTTCAACGTCGGGGGCTTTGAGCTGGGACTCGATCCCGATACGACTGGCTTTGAAGGCGGCAGTGGCGGGGTAGGAGCATACTGGGGTGTGAGCGACTGCGAAGCCGCCTTCAATCGGCTGCTGGAGCTCGGAGCTTCAGCGCATAGCCCGGTACAGGACGTCGGCGGCGGCATCCGCGCGGCCGCCGTCACCGATCCCTTCGGCAATGTGCTCGGCGTGATTGAGAATCCGCACTTCTCGATCAAATAAGATGGCGGCCAGGATGTTGGTCGCGAACCGGAGAACAACTATGCTGACATGGTTTACGATCGTTCTTATGCTGCCAGCCGTGAGCTTCTCACAGGCTGACAGAAGCCAGGCTGTTTGGGAGCCGCTGAAATTCTTTGTCGGTTCTTGGGAGGGAACAGGCAAAGGACAGCCTGGCAGTTCCAAGGTCGAGCGCGAATATCAGCTTGTGCTGGGCGACAAGTTTCTTCAGGTAAAGAACAAGTCCATTTACCCGCCGCAGAAGGAAAACCCAAAGGGCGAGGTACACGAGGACTGGGGACTCTTCAGCTACGATCGCGAGCGAAAGCAGTTCGTGCTGCGGCAGTTCCACATCGAAGGGTTCGTTAATCAGTACAGACTTGATCACGCGTCGTCGGAGGGCAAGACCTTCACGTTCGTCACCGAGAGTATCGAGAACATCGCTTCCGGTTGGCGCGCCAGGGAGACTTACAGAATTGTCAACGCGAACGAGTTCATCGAGACCTTTGAGTTGGCCGCGCCAGGAAAAGATCTTGAGGTGTACGTGGAGACTCATTTCAAGAGAAAGAAGTAGTGCTTACTTAAATTCAGGCTTTCTTTGGCGCAATGATTCCTTGACACGGAGGGGAGCTAATGGCCCGAAGATACTGGCTGATCAAATCCGAACCGACCGCGTATTCGATCGACGATTTGAAGAGAGACAAATCAACGCTGTGGGAAGGAGTGAGAAACTACCAGGCGCGAAACTTCATGATGCAAGAGATGAAGGTCGGCGACGAAGCATTGTTTTATCACTCGAACGCCGAGCCGCCTGGCGCTGCAGGTATCGCTGAAGTCAGTGGCCCAGCCGAACCGGACCCGACGCAGTTTGACGCCAGCGACAGCCACTACGATCCGAAGGCGACGCCGGCCAATCCGATCTGGTACTGCGTGCGAGTGAAGTTCAAACAGAAATTCGCCCGCCAGGTTTCGCTTCCGGAATTGAGAGAGCGGAAAGAGCTGCAGAACATGGTGCTGTTGAGAAAGGGAAGCCGCCTTTCAATCCAACCGGTCACCGAGAAGGAATTCAGCCTCGTGAGCAAGCTTGGATCTAGCAAGTCCGCCACGAAAGGAAAGGCCAGGGGATGACGCGGGGGCTTACGTCATCCCCTGGGAGCGCAGGCATCCCTGCTGCTAGGCGTCGCGCGAGAAGTGCCAGGCTGGGATGCCTGCGCTCCCAAGGGGCGGCACCTGCTTGCTCGAAGCCTCAAGACCGCCGATCAAGCTCGCGCAGTTCTCGAAGCGCTTTCATCATTAGCTGCTCGGTTACGTACCTCGGATCGGCAAGCCAGCGTTCAACCGCGGCGGCGACAGCTTCGAGCCTGGCGATCCGCGCTTCCGTATCTTGATTGCTTGTTCGC
>JBGQGO010000525.1:0-4427 GCA_041497455.1 Blastocatellia bacterium
ATTGCTGCTTCTTTTCCGAACCGCTGAAGCGATCGCATTGCTTTAAGCTCCGCGGCGCAACGTGACAACGGATGCAAGAAACTCGAATTCCAGGTCAGGAGGACCAATGAGCGATCACTCTCACGCAATCAACGTTCAGGATTTGTTTTCGATCAAGGGTAAGGTCGCCCTCGTGACGGGCGGCTCTCGCGGCATCGGCCTCATGATAGCCCGAGGGTTCGTCGAGGCCGGCGCGAAGGTTTACATCTCTTCACGCAAGAAAGAAGTCTGTGACCGCGTGGCGGAAGAACTGTCGGCGATAGGTGAGTGTGTTTCGATTCCGGCTGACCTGTCTACGGCCGAGGGCGCCGCGCATTTGGCTCAAGAAGTGTCTTCGAGAGAGGAGTCGCTTCACATTCTGGTGAATAATGCCGGGGCCGCGTGGGGCGCGCCGCTAGCGGAGTATCCCGAGGCCGGGTGGGATAAGGTGATGGACACGAACGTGAAGTCGATCTTTTTTCTTACAAGGGATCTGACGCCCTTGCTCGAGAAATCCGCTCGTCCGGGTGATCCCGCTAGAGTCATCAACATCGGCTCGATCGATGGCCTGAAGGTCCCCCGGGTTGAAAACTACGCATACGCTCCAAGCAAAGCCGCAGTCCACCATTTGACACGAGTGCTCGCCGTGAAGCTCGGCCCGCTCGGCATCACCGTCAATGCGATCGCGCCCGGGCCGTTCGAGAGCCAGATGACCAAGTGGATGCTCGAGACTTTCCAGAAACAGATTGAAGCGGAGTGCCCGCTCGGGCGCATCGGTTCTCCCCCGGACATGGCGGGGGTCGCCATTTATCTCGCGTCGAGAGCCGGTGCGTATGTGAACGGCGTGGTGATCCCAGTCGACGGCGGAATCTGTATAACGTAAGCCCCTGGGAGCGCAGCCCTGGGAGCGCAGGCATCCCTGCCTGCCTCTTCTCGCGCACGAACTGCAACAACGAGGAGACAAAGAAGTGAAGGGAAGAACAGCGTGGATGATTTCATTGATGCTGATTGCCTTGCTACTCGCGGGCATCACGGGTGTGACGGCGCAGCAGCGTTCGTCTACCCCTGGCGGCAGACAAGCACGCAAGCCCAATGTCGTTTTCATCCTCGGCGATGACCTCGGCTATTGCGACGTCAGCATGTACGGCTGCAAAGAGATTCCGACACCGAACATCGATTCGATCGGCAGGAACGGCATCAAGTTCACCAACGCTTACGTCTCGGCTCCGGTGTGCAGCCCGTCGCGCGCCGGATTGATCACCGGACGTTATCAACAACGCTTCGGCTTTGAGTTCAACGCTGGTCCGTTGCAGCGAGCGATCAACAACAAAGACATGGGCTTGCCTTTGACCGAGATCACGCTGGCGCAGGTGATGAAGAAGGCCGGCTACGCAACGGGGATGGTCGGCAAATGGCATATGGGGATGAATGACAGATATATGCCAACGCAGCGGGGCTTCGATGAATACTTCGGCTTCTTGTTCGGCGCGAATCTGTACATTGATCCGAACAAACCCGGTGTGATGAGCAGGCCCGGCGCTGTCGAGGGCGGAGGCAGCACTGCAAGCACGCGGTCGCCGCAGAATCCGATCTATCGCAACACGACGCCGGTCGAGGAAGAAGAATATTTGACGGATGCTTTCGCGCGCGAAGCGGTCGCTTACATCGATCGCCATCAGAAAGAACCCTTCTTCCTCTATGCGCCGTTCAACGCGCCGCATGAACCCTTCCAGGCGACTCGGAAATACCTCGATCGTTTCCCGAACGTCAAGGACGAACGTCGCCGTGTTTATATGGCGATGGTCAGCGCGCTCGATGACGGCGTCGGCGCGATTCTCAAAAAGCTGCGCGAGACCGGACTAGAGAAAGACACGCTCGTGGTTTTCTTGAGCGACAACGGCTGCGCGACTTATACCGGCGCCTGCACAAATGATCCGCTGCGCTTCGGCAAGCTCACGCATCTGGAGGGCGGCTTCCGCGTGCCGTTCGCGATCCAATGGCCCGGGCATCTGAAAGCGGGGACCGTCAGCGATCAAGTGACTTCATCTCTCGATCTGTTCCCGACTGCTGTTGCACTGGCGGGCAGTGAATTGCCGAAGGATCGGGTGCTCGATGGCGTCAACCTGATGCCTTATTTGACCGGGCAGAAAAAGACTTTGCCGCACGAAGTGCTCTGCTGGCGAAATGGACCCAACGGCGCGGTGCGGAAGAGCAACTGGAAGCTATTCAAAGCGGGCGATCACTATTGGCTTTATGATTTATCGAAAGACATCGGCGAGCAGAAAGACCTTGCCGCCGCGCGCCCTGAGATCGTCGAGCAGTTGAAGAAAGAATTCGCAAAGTGGGAAGCGCAGATGAAAGAACCGTTGTGGCCGTGTCGCAAGCCCGGCGGCAATTGGGAGTTTGAGGGGGTCAACCTTGATCCCTGCGTTTGAACTTACCGGAGCGAATCCGCGCGCCGGACGTCCAGGTTCAGAGTACAAGCTTTAGCTTGCCTTGATCGGCGGGTTGAATCCCGGAAGCAAGCTAAAGCTTGTACTCTGAACCCGGAGTCTGATCAACCCCTGAGAGGATGCTGAACCAATATGAAAACACCCGTTTCGATACTCATCTTCGCTACGATTTGTTTTGCTAGTTCGATGATAGGCAACGCGCAGAATCCAGCGCCCGCCACGCCGCCTGCGCAACCTGCGACGCCGACCGTGGCGCCCAGTCCTTCGCTGGCGAAGGATTCGCGCTGCTTTGAGCTCCGCACTTATTACGCCACGCCGGGCAAGCTCGAAGAACTCCACGCCCGCTTTCGCAATCACACCTTGAAGCTCTTCAAGAAGCACGGCATGGAAGTCGTCGGCTTCTGGGGACCCACAGATAGGGAGAAAGGCTCGGAGAACACACTCGTCTATATTCTGGCTTTCCCCAGCCGCGACGCGCGCGAGAAAGCGTGGCGCGACTTTCGCAGCGATCCTGAGTGGCAGGCGGTGGCTAAAGAGAGCGAGAAGAACGGAAAGCTGACCGAGAAGATTGACTCGGTGATTATGATGGCGACCGACTATTCGCCGGCAAAATAGGCGGCGAAATCCGGGAAGGCGCTCATACTTCACACTCTGCGCGCGTCAACCGCTTGGCCTGTTCGCAGCGAGCCGGCAGCTCGTTTGGTTCGCCCGCCTTCTGCCTTTCGCCCTCGGCATTCCTCGTGTATTATCACGCGGCGCTCAAGGGAGAGTTCGTAGTTCGGCCTTTAGGCGGACGTTTGTAACCGCCTCGGATCGAGAACCTACGAACTTCCGCCTAAATGCCGGACTACGAACTTCTTCCAGGAGAATTAACATGCCAGACTACAGGCTGCTTCAAGGAAAATCCGCAATTGTTACGGGTTCAGGACGCGGTATCGGCCGCAGCGTAGCGAAGCTCTTCGCCGAACATGGCGCGTCAGTTGTTATCAATGACATCGATGCTGATGTTGCGCAGGCGACCGCCAGCGAGATCAACGAAGCAGGCGGCCGAGCCGCCGTGTGCGCCGGTAGCGTCACCGACGTCGAATTCCCTGATAGGCTGGTCAACACCTGCGCCGAGTCATTCGGCGGAATCGACATCATCGTCAACAATGCCGGCTACACTTGGGACGCGGTTGTTCAAAACATGACCGACGAGCAATGGTACGCGATGATCGACGTTCATTTGACCGCGCCGTTTCGAATCATCCGCGCGGCTTCGCCTTACATGCGCGAAGTAGCTAAGCAGGAGATCGCCGAAGGCAAACGCGTCCACCGCAAGATTATCAACGTCTCTTCGACTTCCGGAGTCGCGGGCAACCCGGGCCAGATCAACTATTCGGCGGGCAAGATGGGCATCATCGGCGTGACCAAGACGATGGCGAAGGAATGGGGACGCTTCAATATCAACGTCAACGCCGTCGCGTATGGCTTCATCGAAACGCGGCTCACTCAAGCAAAAGAGAAGCACGAGACCATCGAGCGCGAAGGGAAGCAAGTCGAGATAGGCATTCCGGATCAGATGCGCCAGTTGGCGGCGCAGTTCATTCCTCTCGGCCGCGCGGGCACGCCCGAGGAAGCGGCAGGCCCCGTGTTGTTTTTGGCTTCACCTCTGTCCGATTACGTGACCGGACACTGCGTGCTGGTGACCGGCGGCTCTTATATGTAGCGGCGCCTTCCTCAGTAGAACGGGTTCACAGCGTGCGCCGGTGGACCGCGACAAGATTGTTCGTTCCGTCGCGGGCTTCCAAACGCAATTCAACCTTCCTGCTACCGCGTTTTGCCACGGCTATCCTTCGGGCTTGTATCGAACCGTCCTTTGGGTCGAGAGATTTGTACGGCCGGTCGTTTACGTAAACATCGATCCGTGAGATGTTCTTTCCGTGGTCGGGCGGCTGGATCTTCGAGGTCGCTGTG